>RZYE01000225.1 GCA_009930425.1 Actinomycetota bacterium
AACTGGGAGCACCGCGAGGGCGAGGACTGGCGCGAGCGCGTGGCCGGCTGGGCGGCCGGCACGGGGGCGGACCTGTGGGTGGTCCAGCGGGACCTCCTCGACCCCGCGCAGTACGTCGAGACCTGGTTGCGCGACGGCGGCCTCACCGACGCCGCGGACCGCGCCACCCACGAGCGCGCCTACGCCGCGTGGCTGCGCGACTTCCACGAGCGGGGGGTCACCGGAGTCGGCTTCGGGTACGTCGTGCTGCGCCGCCCCGCCGAGCCCCGCGATCCCTGGGTGCGCCTGGAGGAGCTCACCGCGCCGGCCGCGGACCCGCTCGGCGAGCATGTCGCCGCCGTCCTGGACGCCGTCGAGTGGCTCGCGTCCACCGACGCCGCCGCGCTCGCCACGGCCCGCCTCGTCACCGCCCCCGACATCACCATCGAGCACCACTTCCGGCCCGGCGAGGCCGATCCTGCCGTCATCCTCGCCCGGCAGGGCGGCGGGTTTGGCCGCACCGTGCCGCTTGACACCGCCCTCGCGGGCCTGCTCGGCGCGTGCGACGGCGAACTCACCACAGGGCAGGTCGCCCACGCGCTCGCCGCCCTGCTCGACGAGCCCGCGGACGTGTTGGTGCCCCGCCTACTCGGCCGCGTCCGGGACCTGGTCGCCGACGGCGTCCTCGTCCGCCCCTGATCCGGCGTCACGCTGCATGGCGGCGAAGGTCTTCTTCACGGTGAAGCCGAGGCGCTCGTAGAGGCGCGTGGCACCGGTCGGGCTCTCCGAGTCTACGTGCAGGTCCACGCGGTCGAAGGCCTGCGTTGCCGCGGCGAGCCGGAGGGTCCGCGCGAGGCACGCCGCCGCGAGTCCGCGCCCCCGGGCGTCCGGCACGGTGCCCACGAGGTTCACGTAGAGCTCGCGGTCCACCCACTGTCCCGCCAGCACGTAGGCGAGCACCCCGCCGTCCGGGGCGAGCGCCAGGGTGGACAGGTCCATCCGGTTGCCGCGGGCGGTCCAGTGGTCGTGCCACGGTCCCGCGGCCTGGGGTGCGGTGCCCCAGTGGTCGGCGAAGGCCCGGTTGTGGGCCAGCCGCACCGCCTCCTCGTCCCCCTCGGCCGGGCTCACCAGCCGTGCCGGCACGTCCGGTAGTGCCACGGGCTCGCCGGGCAGCGGACGGGTGAGCAGGTTGAAGAACCGCACCACCTCGTAGCCGCGCCGGGACCACAGCGCGCGGGCGGACGAACCCTCGAGGCCGCCGTCGACACGCCAGTAGGAGGGCACGCCGGGATGGCGTTCCCCCGCCAGCTCGACGGCGCGGCGCTCCATCTGGTCAGCGAGCTCGCGGCCGATCCCGCGGCCGCGATGGTCCGGGGCGACGCCGCCGCCCAGCGTCGCACGCACACGCCCCTCGGCGTCGCGGGTGTGCCCCACGTGGACCTGCCCGTGGGCGACCATCCGGTCGCCGTCCCACACCGCCCAGCTGTCCGTGGCGGGGGAGAAGCCGGTCTCCTCCAGCTCCTCGGCGAGGTCCGCGGCCTCGTAGTACTCCTCGGTGCCGTCCGCCTCGGCGAGCAGGTTGACGAGCGCCGTCCACGCGGGGACGGCGGCGGGATCAAGGGAGCTCCAGCGCAGTTCCATGCGGTCATCCTGTCCGCGACGTGGCGCCCCGGTCCAGCGCATTTCCGGCCTCTCCGTGAGGTTCCCAATTGCCCACGCAGTCTTGACCCGCGTCCCCAATTGCGTACGCAGAACGTTCTGGCGGGTTGTATACCGCCCGCAGGAACGTCCCAGACCCGCGGGATCGTTCTGCGTACGCTGTTGGGGGCGGAGTTGAGCCGCACGAGACCCGCCGGATCGTTCTGCGTACGCCCTTGTGGATGGGCCGAGGACGCGCCTCTCCAATTGCGGGCGCCCGATCGTTCTGCGTATGCAATTGGGAGAAGGGCCGCGCCACACGAGACCCGCAGGAACGTTCTGCGCACGCTCTTGGTGCGCGCGACCCGGCGCACCCCCAACTGACGATGTCGGGAGACACTTCGCGCGATGTGGGAAGTCAACCCGCGCTCGCTGCGGCGGCGTGAGCCCTGCTGCTGAGACGTGACCCGCTGCTCGACTGCGGGGGCGGATCGTGAGGGAGCGGTGCCGCGGCTCGGCCCTGTCCTCCGGAAGTTCCGGCGCGGGGAGTTCCGTTTCGCCCTGCACGCCCGGCGGTGGGTGGAGGCCCCGCGGTACCCTCGACCATGGCCACCCTGCTCGAGATCCACCCGGTCGACCCCCAGCCGCGCCTCGTCTCCCAGGTCGTGGACGTCCTGCGCGATGGCGGCCTGATCGCCTACCCGACCGACGCGTGCTACGCACTGGGGGCCGTGATCGGCAACCAGCAGGCCAAGGAGCGGATCCTCGCCATCCGGCACCTCGACGAACGCCACGACTTCACGTTCGTCTGCCGCGACTTCGCCCAGCTCGGCCAGTTCGTGCGCCTCAGCAACCCGGTGTTCCGGGCGGTGAAGGCCGCCACGCCGGGGCCCTACACCTTCATCCTGCCGGCCAGCCCGGAGGTCCCCCGGCGTCTCCAGCACCCGCGGAAGCGTACCGTCGGCGTCCGCATCCCCCAGCACCGGATCACGCAGGCCATCCTCGAGGAACTCGGGGAGCCGCTCCTCTCCAGCACGCTGCTCCTGCCCGGGCACGAGGAGCCACTCTCCACCGGGTTCGAGGTGCGCGAGGAACTCGATCATCTCGTCGAACTCGTCATCGACGGGGACGCGACCGGCCGGGAGCCGACGACGGTGGTCGACTTCTCCAGTGGCTCACCCGAGGTGGTGCGCGTCGGTTCGGGTGATCCGGCGCGCTTCTCCTGACCGTCGGCTTCTCCTGGTTCGGCGCGCTTCCCCTGACGCAGTGGGCTTGAGATTGTCCGCACGGCTGATCCTCTGACCCGGTCCGCGCCTCCTGACACGGAGTTCCGGAGCTGACCCCCGAGAAGAAGCGGGGGATAGCCCGGTTGACCGATCGAGGTGATACCGCTTGGCTTGGGGGTGGTACTCAACCACTGAGGAGACAGACATGACCACCACACCCAACGAGCCGCAGGGCGGGGTTCCCCAGGAGCCGTGGGGCCAGCAGCCCCAGCCGGGCCAGCCGCCGCAGCCCCAGCAGCCGCAGCAGCCGCAGCAGCCGCCGTACGGCCAGCCGCCCCAGCAACCGCAACAGCCGCCCCACGGCCAAACTCCCTACGGTCAGCAACCCCCGGCAGGCCCGGAGTCGTCACCCTACGGGCACTCGGCCTACGGCCAGCAGCCCTCGATGCAGCAGCCACCGCCCTACCAGGACCCGGCCGCCTACGGCCAGCAGCCCCCGTACGGGCAGGTCCAGCGCTACGGGCCGGTCCAGGTCTCGATCGGCGAGGCCTTCCGTTACGCGTGGGAGGCCTTCAAGTCCAATCCCGTGCCGTGGCTGATCGCCGCCCTG
>RZYE01000226.1 GCA_009930425.1 Actinomycetota bacterium
CGCCGGCGCACCTGGGCCACCGGGTTCTTGCCGTCCTTCGTGGGGCGGGACTGGACCAGGTAGTCGGGGTGCGCCGCCATGAGGTCCTTCAACTTCGTGTACCCCCACGTGCGCGGGTCGAAGTCGGAGGCCATGCGGGACAGGTTGGAGCCGAGGACCGAGAGGGTCGCCCAGCCGTCATCCCCCGAGGCTGCCTCCAGCGCCTCGGCGAGCAGCGTGTTGAGCCGCTTGTCCGGCTTGAACTCGGGCTTGTCCTCCTCCTCCGCGGGCAGAGCCTCCTCCGCGAGGTTCTCCAGGTAGATGAAGGTGTCGCAGGCGGCCCGGAACGGCTGGGGCGTCTTCCGTTGCCCGAACCCGTAGACCGTGAGGCCCTGCTCCCGGATCCGGGCGGCGAGGCGCGTGAAGTCGGAATCGGACGAGACGATGCAGAAACCGTCCAGGTTGCCGGCGTAGAGCAGGTCCATGGCGTCGATGATCATCGCGCTGTCCGTGGCGTTCTTGCCCGTGGTGTAGCTGAACTGCTGGATCGGCTGGATCGAGTTGTTGAGGAGCTCGGCCTTCCAGGATGCGAGCTGCGTGGAGGTCCAGTCCCCGTAGGCACGGCGGACGCTCGCCTTGCCGTACTTCGCGATCTCCACCACGAGGCGCTCGAGGTACTTCGCCGTGGTGTTGTCGGCGTCGATGAGGACCGCCAGCCTGCTCTCGTGGTCCGCCATGTTCCGATCCCTTCACCGTGACCACCACAACCCTAACGACACCGCGAGCACCCCGGGCCGGGACGGGCCGTGGGACAATCCGGGAATGGACGGGCCAGCCATCAGTCGGAACGCGGCCCGCCGCCTGCGCCGGCGCCAGGAGTCGCGCCTCCAGGCAGCCGCTGCCGACGCCGTCCGGACGGTTCGCGCCGAACGCCCCCAGGCCCTCGACCTGGCGGCCGAGGCCGGCTCGCTCCTGCTGTCGAACGGAGCCGCCGCGGCGGAGATCGTTGACACCGTCATGGACATCTGCGCCTCGGCCGGACTGCCGGACGTCAACGTGGTGGTCACCTACGACCAGGTGACCCTCGCCGTGCAACCGGAGGCCGGCGGCGAGGCACACGCCCGCATCGCGGCCGTCCGCTCACGCGCCTACAACTTCGGCCGCTACGCGACCACGGTCGCCGTCGTCCGGCGGTATCTCCGCGACGAGATCACCGCGGGTCAGGCGCTGACAGAGGTGCGCGGCCTGCGCACCGCGCGGCTCCAGCCACTGTGGGTCACCCGGGTCGCGGCGGGCGTGACCGGTTTCAGCGCCGGCATCGTCTTCGGGGCATCTCCGTACGTCGCGGTCCTCGCGTTCGTCGCCGTTCTCTTCTCCGACTGGCTCGGGGGCATTCTCACGGGCCGGCGCTGGCCCGGGTTCTTCGTCCAGATGGTCGTGGGAGCCATCGCCGTCGGGGTCGCGGTCGTCGGGCTCCGCATCGACCCGGAGGTGGACGTCTCCGCCGTGATCGTCGCGGTCATCATCGTCGCCCTCGCCGGCATGACCGTGACCGGGGCCGTGCAGGACGCCATCACCGGGTGGTACCTCACCGGATCCGTGCGCGTCTTCGAGGCACTGATCAAGTCGCTCGGCCTCGTCGTCGGGATCAAGGCCGCCGTCATGGTGGCCGACCGGATCGGCGTCGAGGGCCTCGTGCTCTACGACTTCACCGAACGGCCGCTGGACCCCACCCTGATGGTCCTCGCCTCCGGAGTGCTCGTGCTCTCCTTCAGTCTGACCACCCAGATGCCGTGGCGGGGCGTGGCCACCAGCGCTGCCATCGGGATGGGCGGCTACCTCACGCACAGCCTCATGACCGGTACCGGAGTGTGGGCGTCGGGGGTGGCCGCCGTCGTGGTGGGTGTCCTCGCCGCCAGCCTCGCGCGCTGGGTGCGAATCCCGGTCTCCGCGCTCACGAACGCCGCGGTCCTCCCGCTGCTGCCGGGGGTCGCCCTGTTCCAGGGCCTCATCACCACCACCGACTACGTGGTCGCCGGCATCACCGGCCTCGCGACCGCCATGACGATCGCGCTCACTCTCGCCGTCGGCATGACGCTCGGCGGCCACCTCGTGGCGGTCCTCACCGAGCGGTGGCGGGACCACGACGACCGGTTGTACGTCCCCTACTTCTCCGAGCCCGTCGCCACCCTGCGCGAGCGGGACGCCTTCCTCAACCGCCGGGGACGCCCGTCGGACGACGCCTCCGAGGACGAGAGCGCTTCCACCCGCTGACTCGCCTGCATGGGGCGTCCCCGCTCACTAGATTGGGGGGCGACCACGAGGAGCAGCCATGGAATTTCCCGTCATCCCGGATCTCGACGCCATCCCCACGGGGGACATGCCCGGTGACAAGGTGCAGATCACCCAGGGCCACGTCGACAAGGCCCAGTCGATCTTCCCCCGCCTGTGGGAGCTGCTCCAGCCGCTGCTCGCGGACGACGGCCGCGCCGTCGTCGCCGTCCACGGCGGCTCCGGCGTCGGCAAGTCCGAGATCGGCTCGCTGCTCGCGTACTACCTGAACGACCGGGGTGTCGGCACGTACGTCATGTCCGGCGACAACTACCCGCGGCGCATCCCCCGTGTCAACGACGCCGAACGCCTGCGCGTGTTCCGGGCCGGCGGGGTGCAGGGGCTCGTCACCTCGGGCACCTACGACGAGGCAATCCGCGCGGAGCTGGCGTTCCTCCAGGCGCAGGGGCTGGACTCCGATCCCACGCAGGTGACGCAGTACCCGTGGCTGGGCACCTACCAGACAGCGGGGCGCACGGCACTCGCCGGCTACCTCGGCAGCTCCGCCGAGATCGACTTCGCCGAGGTCAACCGCATCATCGCCGAGTTCAAGGTGGGGGCGTCGCACCTGCTCCTGAAGCGGATGGGCCGGGAGGACAACGCGCTGTGGTACGACGACGTGGACGTCGCCGCCACCCGCGTGATCGTCGTGGAGTGGACGCACGGGAACAACGACAACGTCGAGGGCGTGGACATCCCGATCCTGCTGAACAGCACGCCGGAGGAGACGCTCGCGCACCGGCGGGCACGCGCGCGTGACGGCGCCATCGACAGCCCGTTCACCACCATGGTGCTGGGCCTCGAGCAGGCGCTCCTCCACTCGCAGTCGCACAAGGCGCGCATCATCGTCTCGAAGTCCGGTGAGCTGCTCGACCACGAGGCGTACCTCGAGCTCATGGGGGCGGGCACCGCGAAGGCCGGCCCCATGATCAACGCGTACCCCGACTCGATCGGCGGGACGCTCGCGGACCTCGTGGCCTTCCTCGAGACCCCGGCACTGAAGGACGTCTTCCAGTCCGCCTACATCCTGCCCAGCGTGTTCAACACGGACCTCGACCGGGGCTTCTCCGTGATCGACTACACGCTCAGCGACCTGTTCGCGACCGAGGCCGACCTCGCGGCCCT
>RZYE01000227.1 GCA_009930425.1 Actinomycetota bacterium
AGAGCGTTCGACTGAAAATCGAAAGGTCACCGGATCGACGCCGGTCGGAGCCACGGAGAGAACCCCGGACCCCAGCGGTCCGGGGTTCTCCCGTTCTCCCTCGACAACATGTCCGGGCCCTCCCCATCGGCGCCGCCTCGTGGGACAATCGGACAGTCGACATTCCACTGATCGAGGAGGAGCGATGAACCGATCGACGCAACGCCGCGTTGTCGCCATCCTGGTCGGTGGGGCGCTACTGGTCAGCGGTGCCGGTGCACTGGCAGGGAGTGGTGCGGCCGCCTCCGGCGCCCCCGCCGCGGTGGACGGCCAGTTCGCCGCGATGGATGCCCAGCCAGGTCCGGACCAGGACCAGGACCAGGACCAGGACCAGGACCAGGACCAGGACCAGGACGATGGTCGGGGTGCGCCCGCCATCGCGAACGCCCACCTTCGCGCGAGTGCTGACACCAGCGACTGCCGCGAGGCGATGGGCACCAACCCTAACAAGGCCAACTGGCGGGGCAAGCTCATCTCGAACGTGGCCCAGCACTTCGCGGGCCAGGAGTTCGCGGCCGGCGAGGAGTCGATCGTCACCGAGTACGTCGACTCCCTCTGCGACCGCTGAGCGATCCCCCTACTCCTCCGTCGCGGACATGTCGAGGGCGTCCTCGGCCAGTGCCAGGACGGTCCACGTGCGCCCGTCCTCCGCGGTGAGCTCCCACGCCGGGACCAGGAGGCTCGCGCCATCCGCGGTGGTCCACTGCGCGAGGCCCAGCTCGGCGGACGTGATCGCGACCTCCTCCACCGGCCACGGCACCGGCGATCCCGCCGCCGGCGGCGCCGGCGGCTCCGTGGGTGACGGCGGCACGGGGAGGATCTCGCTCTCGACGGCGACGCCGCCCTCCAGCGCTGCATCACCCTCCAGTACCGCGCCACCACGGGCCGCGGGAAGGATGGAGAAGCCGCCGATCGTCCCGAAGCGCGGGTCGGTGATCCGGGTGACCGCCTCCGCGGCGCCCACCACCGGGTAGTCACCCAGCTCGACGAGCGTGGCCAGTGACCCGGACAGCGACTGAAGCCCGGCCCCGGTGAAGCTCGCCCACCACGCCACGCTGGTGCGGCTGCCGTCGAGAACCTGGTTGGCGGCCACGGAGATCCACCCCGAACCCTCGTCCTTGCTGATCTCGTACTCAAAGCCCTCGGGGTCGAGGCCGAGCTCCGCCAGGAGGTCGCGCGTGAGCTGGCGGGCCTCGTCGTCGCCCGGGGCGGGCCCGAGATCCGGGCACTCCGCCGCGGTGCCGTCCCGCACCTCCTCGCAGTTCCACGGGTCCGTGGCGGGGTCGTAGTAGTTCAGGCCCGCCTGGCCGTCCGGGTACACCATCACCTGGGCCGCACTGCCGTCGAGGGGCCCCACGGTCCACGACCCGTCGACGAGCTCCGGCTCCCCCTCAACGCCCAGCACGGCGGCGATCTCGGCAACGCTCTCCGCGCTCCACGCGCCGGTGGCGTCGAAGGCCCAGGTCGTCGCCGTTCCGGACTCGTCCGGCAGCCCGACGGCGCGGAACACCTGCCGCTCCGACCAGCCCGGCCAGATCATCCGCTCGGCGTCCGGAGCCAACGCCCCGTCCGCTCCGCCCGCCATCGCCTCCTCCTGGGGCGCCGCCCCGCCGGCGTCCTCTGCCATCCCGGACGTCGCAGCCTCGTCGAAGGTCGAGTCGTCGCCCCCGCCGGCCAGGATCGCGCCGCTGCCCAGGCCAAAGCCGATCGCCCCGACGACGACGGCGCTCGCCGCAGCCCCCGCAGCCTGCGCCCACCGCCGGCGGCGGCTCGGGGCGCGGCCGAGGTCGGTGACGGAGGCGGCGCCGTCGCCCCCCTCCTCGGCGGCGATACGGGCGTCGACGGCGGCGCGCAGCCGCGTCAGGTCGACCGCGGTGCCGTGGGCGGGGTCCGCCGCGCGCAGGCGGTCGAGAGTGGCGTCGTCGTGGTCGGTCATGGCCTTCTCCTCCTCGTGGGAAGTTCGCTGACCTGTCTGTGTGTCCGGGTGGTGCGTTCTTTCAGGACCCGGACCGTGTGCGCGGTCACTGCGGTCACTGCCATCGCGGTCACAGCCATCGCCGCCCCTGGCATCGCGGTCGCTGCCATCACTGCCCCGCCCATGCCAGGGCGAGGCGCGAGCGGGCCCGGGACAGGGCGGCGTCGGCACCGGAGCGGGAGATGCCGAGCGCGTCCGCCAGCCCCTCGCCGGTCAGGCCCTCCCAGGCGTGGAGGAGCAGCACCTCCCGGTCCCGCTCGGAGATCGCGGCGAGCGCCCGGCGGACGGAGTCGTCGGCCACGGCCATGTCGGCGGGGTCCGCGTCGTCGGACGCCTCGGGGAAGTCCTCGACCAGCACGGCCGCCTTCTTGCGCCGGTGGTTGGCGAGCAGGTAGCCGGCGCTGCGGTAGAGCCAGGGCAGCTCGGCGCCGTCGGGCACGTCCTCGCGGCGCCGCCAGGCGAGCGCCAACACCTCGGCGGCGAGGTCCTCGGCCTCCTGGGGCGCGCGGCGCACGAAGTAGCGGTGCACCGCCGGGGCGTGCGCGCGGAACAGCTCGTCGAACCAGGCCTCGTCGTGTCCTGCCACGTAGTGCTCCCTCGCTCCTCGGGACCGCTGCTCCCCTGCATGTGTCGCGGTTGCTCCCAATCTTGCACGGGCGGGAGGTGGCTGGACCCCAACTGCGTGCGCAGTCTTGACCGGCCTCCCCAACTGGCCCCCAAGTGAGCCCGCAGTCTTGACCCACATCCCCAAGTGCGTACGCAGAACGTTCTGGCGGGTTGTATACCACCCGCAGGAACGTGCCAGACCCGCGGGATCGTTCTGCGCACGCTATTGGGGACAACGGTGAGCGGCACAAGACCCGCAGGAACGTTCGGCGTGCGCTCTTGTGGCCCTGGACATCGGTGCCGAACCCAACAGCGCGCGCAAGACCGTCCTGCGTACGCTCCGCCGTCCGGTCAACAACGACGATGAGGGCCCTGAGAGCCGATTCCTGCCCTCATCGAAGCTGCCGCCGTCCCAGGAGGGCCCCTCAACATCTGTTCCCCCGTTGATGGGCCGGTCTGCTGTCCCATTTGAACAACAGACCGGCCCATCAACGGGGGAACAGGCGTTCAGGGTCGTGCGTGCACGGTGAGCTTCGGGATCCGGTTGTGGACATAGCCGGCGGTTGGCGCCTGAACAGGACGGCCCGGCACCTTGCTCGCCTCGCCGGCCACCGCGCCAGCCCGTCTCCGGCCAGGACAGGCCCCGGACGCAGACCCAGACCCGGACCCGGACCCGGACCCGGACCCGGACCCGAGCGAACAGGCCACCTTGACCGAACCGTGACCCACGGGGTGCCCGAATCCACCGATCTCGCCACACATACTGGGTGAGAACTCACCCGAGGAGGACACCATGAGCAGGAACGGCATCATC
>RZYE01000228.1 GCA_009930425.1 Actinomycetota bacterium
TCGGCTTAACTCCGATTATGCCGAGGTTTGCGTTAAGCCGAGGATCGGGGAACTGGCCTGCGCGTGAGGGCGTGCTGTCTGATTCCTCGGCTTAACGTTTCGGGTTATCGGAGGTCGTGGAGGGCGTG
The DNA here is from genome assembly GCA_009930425.1 of Actinomycetota bacterium. Lineage (GTDB taxonomy): Bacteria > Actinomycetota > Actinomycetes > Actinomycetales > Actinomycetaceae > UBA1383. The sequence goes on from RZYE01000228.1 coordinate 129, forward strand.
GAGGGCCTGCTCGCTGAGAGTGGCGGCGGGGGTGTCGGTGATGGCGGGGGTGGCGGCGTTGACGGCGGCTCGCATCATGTCGAGGGTGGCGAACGCGTAGAACGCGGCGGTGGTGGAGGTGTTCTCGTGACCGAGCAGGCGCATGATGATCGGCAGCGGGATGCCTTGCTGGTAGAGGTCCATGGCTTTGGTCTTGCGCAGCATGTGGCAGTGGATGTGCTCTGGCAGGGTGGGACAGTCCGTGGCGGCGGTGTGGGCGGCGGCCTTGAGCACGGCGGCGACGGTGTCGGTCGAGAGCCTGGTCGGTTGCCCGTGGTGGTGGCTGTAGAACAGGGGCCGGGTCGCGGGGAGTTGGGAGTGGTTGGGGTGGAACTCGGCGAGGTAGACGCGCAGGTGCTCGATCGTCTTGCTGGTGATTGGCACGGTGCGGGTCTTGTTCCGTTTGCCGGTCAGGGTGACGTGTCCGGGTGGGGTCAGGCAGAGATCGCGCGGGGTCAGGTCGGTGATCTCGCTGACGCGGGCGGCGGTGTCGTACAGCAGGATGAGCAGCATCCGGTTTCGGCGTGATTTGGCGGTGTTCCCGGTGAACGCGGCCAGCACGGCCCGGGTCTCAGGTGCGGTGAGGTACTCGATTGGGGTTTTCGGGCTGGCGGGTGCCCGCAGGGCCTTGGCGGCCTGGCTGAGCGCGACAAGGGTGACGTCTTCGTGTGAGGAGTAGTCAAGGAACGTCTTGATCGCGGTCAGCCGCAGCGTGATGGTTCTCGGCGCGTAGTGGCGTTCTTGGGCCATCCAGCCCAGCCACGCTTTCAGGTGGGCCCGGTCGAAGTGGTCGAAACTCACCTGTGCGCGTTCGAGGTGTTCGGTTTCGGTCAGGTAGCCCAGGAAGCACTCGAGGCTGATCCGGTAGGCCTCGATCGTTCTCGGCGACAGGCCACGGACCTTGGGCAGGTAGCCGTGGAGGTAATCCCGGGCGAAGCTCCAGAAGTTCGGGGTATCGGTGTGTGGGTCGCGTTTCATTCGAATCCCACCTCTGGCAGCAACGACTGGCTCTGGTCAGCGAGGTCGGCGTAGGCACGCATGAAGCCGGGTGAGGTGTGCACGTAGTAGTAGGTCGACTCGAAGGTCGCGTGGCCCATGTAGCGCGACAGGTAGGGCAGCATCGCGGTGACGTCGGCGCCCTGGGTCATCCACCGCTCGATGTTGGCGTAGGCGAAGTGGTGCCGGAAGGAGTACGGGCAGGGTTGGGGCCCGGCGGCGGCTGGTCGGGGGAGTTCTGCCTGGTCCCAGATCCGGTTGAACCAGACCCCGACCGTCGCGGCGGTGACCGGGTTGCCGGTGGCGGAGACGAAGAACGTGGCCCGCGTGCCGAACTGGTGACGGGTTGCCCGGTCACACGTGGTGAGCACCTCGATGACCTGGTCGGTGAGCGGGAGTCGGCGGCTGCGGTTGCCCTTGGACCAGACGATGTCCACGTACCTGGCGCGCCGGTTGACCTGTTCGGTGGCAAGGGCGCGGACCTCGCCGGTCCGCAGCCCGCACGAGTGCATCAGGGTGAAGAACGCGGCCGCCTGCCACTGCCACGGGCACGGCGTGTCAAGGTGGGCGGTCGCGGTGAAGAATGCGTCGATCTCCTCGCGGGTGAGCAGGTAGGGGTGGGCGGGCACGAACGGGGCTTTCCACCGGTCGGAGAGGACGTACGCGTCGGTGTGCCCGTGGGTCTGCAGCCACCGGCCGACGTCGCGGATGTAGGACATCCAGGACCGGTACCGGCCCGAGTGGCGCAACTGCTCCACCACCCACCCTTCGATGGTGTCCCGGTCGAAGGTCGTCGCCCCGTGGCGGGCGCAGTAGGCATCGAACTGGCGCAGGTACCAGATTCGGGAGGTGCCGTAGCATCCCATCGCTGTCTTGAACGTCAGGTAGGCCTCCAGTTCCGGTGCGAACACGCTGATGAACCCGTGCGGTGTGGTCATGATCGTGCTCCTGCCGGGACCGGCAGCACACACTCCAGCAGGCGTGCCTCGTCCACGCTGAGGTACACGTTGGTCGACTCGCCGCTGGCATGCCCGAGGACCGCCGAGATCGTGGGCAGCGGGACGGCGGCGCGCAGCAACCGGGACGCGGCACTGTGCCGCAGCAAGCGGGTCCCGGCCTTGATGTCGCTCACCCCTGCGGCGCGGAACGTATCAGTGGTCACCCGGTAGACCGACGCGTGGTCGGACAGTCTCGTGTGCGGGGCCTTGCATCGCAGGAACACGTGCGGATCGGATGAGACGCCTCGCTCGTTAAGGACGTAGTCGGCCAGTCTCGCCGTCACGAGTGCCGGCAACGGCAGGGTCAACGGGTTGTGTGTCTTCTGCTGGACGATCCCGATCGTGCCGGACCGCCAGTCGATGTCACTCAGGCGCAGGGCGACGATGTCGCAGGCCCGCAGCCCGGTCGTCAGCGCCAGCAACGTGATCGCGGCGTCCCGGGCGCTGACCATTCCCGTGGTGCACGCGGCCACCACGAGCGCCTGGTCGGTGTCGTTGAGCACCGGCAGGATCCGGTGGGAGCGTTTCACCCCGGCCATGTTCACCGCATCGACCAGGTCGGCCCGGCCGGTGAACGCCAGGAATGGGCGGAAGTTGGACACCACCCAGAACAGGGAGGATGTTGCCCACCTGTCCGTGAGCGATTCCAGGAACGCCAGGACACTGGCCCCATCCGCACCCTGGAGACCATCGATCCCGCGTGACTCCAGGAACACGAGGTAGCCGCGGGCGACGCGGCCATAGGCGGCGCGGGTGGCCGGCGCCAGACCACGGGCGTCCATGTCCGCCTCCCACGCCGAGTTGACCGCCCTGAACGCGGCAGCCCGCGGGACAGGACCACCCCCGCCGCGTCTGCGCATCGACAAATCGACCACACCGAAGGTCAGGTACCCGTCAAACAGTGTGACCAGCCGGCGGTAGTCGAACCGCCGCTGCGCGCTGAACCTGCCCGTCCGCGGGCTGGTCGTCATCGCGGCGAACTGAGCGCCCAACACGGGCGTGTAGACCCCGCCCCGGTCCGCGACGAAGCCCTCCAGGTACCTGATCGTCTTCTCGTACTGACCGATCGTGGACTCCATATAACCCGCCGCGCGTAGCGCCTCGACGACCACCGCACCGAGCTGCTCGACTCTCGCATCCATCCCCGTGCCCTTCCCTCTGGACCTACAGACACGGCGGACGCTAGCCACAGAGCAGAACGTTAAGCCGAGGAATCAGACAGCACGCCCTCACGCGCAGGCCAGTTCCCCGATCCTCGGCTTAAC
>RZYE01000229.1 GCA_009930425.1 Actinomycetota bacterium
CCCCACGCGACCGCGGACGAGCGGTGGCGAGGCCGTGGTGTAGGTGTGGCCGGTGGGGGTGGTGACCGTGAGGTGGTCCGCCGTGGCGCGGTGGCGCCACCGTGGTGGTCGCCTCGGTCTCGGCCTTTATCCCCGCGTCCGCCGGGTCGGCTGCGTTCTCCACCTTCAGACGGACCGGGATGCCCGCATCAGGGGACGACCACACCCGCACGGTCATCGTGGTGTCGTCCGCGGTGAACGGGATGACCGGGACCGAGAAGTTCGGGAGGGTGGACACCGTGGTGCCCGCCCAAACCTCGGATCCTTCGGCCTTGATCACCTGCATCACCTTGTTCGACGCGTCAGTCGGGTCGGTCACCACTTTCGAGTCGTCCGCGCCACCGAAACCGGTCAGGACCGGTTCGGGGACCTCATCGAACGTGATGATGAAGCCGGCGGGCGGCGGAGGCGGTGGGGCGTCGAGGCGTACCTGGTCGATCCGCACCGTGCCGAGACCATTCAGGGAGAAGCCGTAGCCCCACACCTCATCGAGGCCAAGGCCATCGTTCGGCGCGCCGGCGGGCTGATCCACACTGCGTGTGAAGTCGCCGAACGGCACGTTGATCTGCTTCCAGCCCGTGAAGTCGTCCATGAAGGACGCCTCAAAGCGCTCCGCGGTGTCTGGTCCCTGGTAGACGCGCACGTAGTCGATCTTCATCTCCTGCGGGAACGTCAGGTCAGGGTCGATGGTGCCTCCGAAGTTGCCGCCGATCGCCATGTTGAGCAGCAGGAAGAACGGGTGGTTGAAGACCCATTCGCCCGGCACGTCTTCTGGGCTGACCTCGTGGTAGAGCACGTCGTTCAGGTACCACTTGATGCTGTCAGGCTCCCATTCGATCGTGGTCTTGTGGAACTCGCCGGCGACGCCGCCGTCCACAAGGATCTTGTCCCCGATCGAAGCCCCGCCCGAGTAGCCGGGACCGTGGACGGTGCCGTACACCTCGTTGGGGAGGCGGCTGACGTACTCCATGAAGTCGATCTCGCCGGTCTGCGGCCAATCGACCTGATCGATGTCGGTCCCGAGGCTCCAGAATGCGGGCCAGAGTCCTGGTCCGCCGCCCGGCACCTCGATGGACGCCTCGATCCGTCCGTACGCGAACTCCGCCTTGTGCTTCGTCAGAAGGCGGGCAGAGGTGTAGAGGCAGTCGCCGTAGTAGCACTGCTCGCCGTCCGCCTCGTCAAGGGTGATGACCAGGTTGCCGTCTCCGTCAGTGGCGGCGTTGTCGGTGCTGTCGGTGTAGTACTGGAACTCGTCGTTGCCCCAGCCGGGGATCCCCTTGATGGTTCCGTCGCCAATCTCGTAGCCCCAGTTGTCGGGGTTCGGAGGTGTCCCAACTGGATCGTTGAACTCGTCTGCCCAGACCAACTTCCATTTGTCGGGACCTGGGTCGAGCGCACGGTTGTCCAACAGTTCAACGGTCACTGGCCCACCGCTGTTGCTGCCCTCGTACCAGAACGTCAGCCCATCGGCGTTGCTCCAGTCCTCGCCCAGGGCGAAGTCACGGCCGAAGCTGCCGCCACCAGCCGGGACCGAGGCCTCGAGGACCCGCTCCCACTCGCCCTGCTCGGGCAACGCGTTCGCGTCTGTGTCCTCGATCTCGGGGTTGGTCAGCACGACGTCGTCGCTCGCGTCCCACAGGTCGGGTGCGCGCTCGAAGTCATCCAGCAGCCGCGGGTCGTACGGTTCGTCGTCGAGGATGGTGCCGGCCGCCTGCATGATGAAGCCGTCAGCCGCCCCCACGGGGTTGGAGAGGCGCATGATGACGCGCTTGTCCCCGTCGTTCTTGTCGTTGTCGAACGTCTCGAGTGAGATCGTCTGCTCCTGGGGGCCGTCCGGGGTGAAGGTCAACTTGCCGGAGGTCGGAGTGAAGTCGCGGTCGGGCACCGCGCTCCCCGGCTCCACGCTGTAGTCCACCGTGAACTGGTCCGGATCGGTTTCTAGCCACGGCCGGTTGACCCGGACGATGAACTCACCGGTCTCGCCCTCCGGGATGTCGAAGTTGCGGGTAGTGAAGCCAGCGGCAAGGTCCGGGATCACTGCCTCGCCGTAGACGGAAACGTTGTCCACATAGAAGCTGAGAGGACCGGGCGTCACCAGCGTGCCAAACGCCCAGCCATGGACCTCCGTCAACTGAAGGCCATCGTTTGGAGCGCCGGGGAAGTCCTTGCGCTTCATCTCGGTGAAGGGGATCTTAACGGTCCGCCACCCGGCAACGTCGTCGACGAAGGCGTAGGTCCAGCGTTCGGCGTCGTCGATGGTTGAACCCTCCGTGCGGTTGTCGATCACGTCAATGAAGAGATCGATGCCCGAGTTATGGCCGTAGAGTTCGAACTGGAAGCCTTCGTAGCCACTCCAGTCCTGGGTCACCCACTGGGACCCCGTGGAGTCCTCGAACGCGTGTACTACTACGGCCCACGCCAGGGTGGTGTAGTCCATCTGGAGCACCCAGTTGCCGTCCGCTGAGCCGGGGACCGGCGCGGGAGGAGTCTGGGTGCGGTCGAACGACAGTGTGCTCCCGGAAGACTGTGCTTGGTAGAAGCCGATCGGTATTTCCGTGTCAGTCTCCACGGCGTCTCGGACGAGGGGCGACTCGAAGTCGTCCACCACCATCGTGGAGGATGCGGTTGTCGGCCAGGTGATGTCGTCGGCGTAGTAGGTCGTCGCCTCGGTTGGGGCTGTGCCGAAGTCGAAGAAGATCGAGACCTTGTTGTAGGTCGCGGTCGGGTCGATCGCCTTTGTGTTGGGCCCAGGATTCGCGAAGTCGAAGGTCAGGGTCTCCCACTTGCTTGCCATCGTGGTGGTCGCGAGCGTCTCTACCGAGACTGTCTTGTCGCTGGCGTCCTCCACCTTCAGCAGCACGGGGGTGCCCACGGCCGGGGACCAGACCCGCACAGTCATCGTGGTGTCGTCGGTGAACGGAATGACGGGAACCGAGTCGTCGTCCAGGTTGGTGGCCACGGTGACTCCGGCCCAGGTTTCGGCTCCCACGGACTTGATGACCTGCATCACCGTGTTTGCGTCATCGGTCGGGTCCTCGACCAAGGTCCCTTCGGCGAGGCCGAACCCGATCAGCTCCAACGGGTCCTCATCAAACGTGATGACGAAGGGCTCGGTTTCGGCGTTCGCAGCCCCGAGGGCGCCCATCATGGTGAGCGTCAGGGCAGCTACGGTGGCCAGTGCACCCCCTCGCCGCAGTCGTGATGGCGGGTGTTTCGAAGCGGTCATGTCGTGGTCCTCTCCTCGTTAAGGAACTGCTTCACGGGGGCGCCGGCTGCCGGCTACGCCGGCGAGCCTTCCGAGACGTGGACGGACAGGGACGTGACCCTGCCCTCCCGCCGGAAGATGGAGGCGCTGAGCT
>RZYE01000230.1 GCA_009930425.1 Actinomycetota bacterium
CCAACTGGTGGTAGCGGGGGAACCGGATGGACGTGGACTTGCGGACCTGACCGGTGGCCGGGTCGATGTTCTCGTCCTTCTTCACCAGCATGTACTTCAACAGGATGGTGAGCCACATGTCCCGCTGCAGGACATCCCGCCAGAAGTACGCCGTGTCTGACCCGTCCGTGTCGGGCGGGTTCCCAGCCCCGTCCTTGTAGCCGCGGTTGAACGGCAAGAACGTGGTGTTCTTCCCGTCCAACTTCGTGGTCATGGCGACCACCGTGTTCGTCACCACGAAGAACACCACCGCACGCGCCCCGAACGACAGCAACGGTTCCTTCGTGTCCTTGCCAGGGTCGGTCGGCTGGCGGGAATGGGCGTACTGCACCTGCCCATCCACCACCGACTGGGTGAAGTCCGTCTTCAACTCGATAGTGGCGACCGGGAGGCCGTTGAGGAACAACACCAGGTCGAGGGACCGGTGCGGACGCGACTTCGAATAGTGGACCTGCCGCATCACCCGGAGCCGGTTCTTCCCGTACCGCTCCTGCGTGGTCGGGTTCATCGTCTCCGAAGGGCGAGCCTGCGCCATCTGGAACTGGGCGGAGATGTGCCGAAACCCCTTCCGGAGCACGTTCAACGTCCCCCCGCCGGCGTCCAACGGCGCATCCAGCGCCTTCACCAGGGCGGCGAGAAGCCGGTCAGTGTCCTTCGCCCTCTTCGCCTCCGGGTCGCTGTCACGGACCACCTTGGCGAGCTGATCCGGCTGCGTGTCCGCCAACCAGCCCAACACGTCCTCCGGGAACAAGGCGAGTTCCTTGTCATACCCGGTGCCATCCGGGGAGTACAACCACCCGTGGCCGTTCAGATACTCCGCGATCTCCGACTCGAACACCTGCTCCCGGTGCGCCCCACCACTCACAACGATGCCCCCTCGAGAACCTCGTCCACCCGTTCGACGCCGGTCCGCGGGTCCAACCGACCCGTCACCGCCGCCGTAACCACCGCCGCCCGCCGCTCACGCAACAGCGAGATCGAACTCTCCGCGCCCGCGACCATTGCGTCGGTCTGTGAGGTTGCGCGGTCCAAGTAGTCGACGATGTGCGCCTGCTCGCTGACAGGGGGAAGTGGGACAACCACTTCCCCGATGATCCCTCCGGTGAGATTCGCGAGCCCCGTCACGCTGCGGGACAGTATGTCGAACTGTTGGCGGACGAGATGGTTGTTCAGCAAGTACCAGGCGAAGGCAGGAAGCAGTCCATCGCTGGGGGTCAGTCTCTGCATGAAGTTGGAGAAGGACATACCAGCGACCTGCTCATCGACGATCGTCGTCTTGCCGATGTGGAGGCTACTCCCGCTCGACTTGGTTACCAGTAGGTCACCAACAGTGAGGCGGCTGGCTCGTCGTTCCTTCGCACTCAGCACTCGCTCTGCGGGTGCGTCTATCCTCCAGCGACCGTCTGCGGTCTGCTCTGTCGAACGCAGGACGAAGAACGTATCTGAACCGCTGTCCGGGTCTTCGCCCCACACGCCGCCGTCATTGCGGACAAGGCACCGCTTCAGCGGCACGACATCCCACCCGGACGGAACAGTGGGAATCTGGTCAATCCCTGTGCTTCTCAACGCATCCCCAAGAAGACCCTCGGTCATTGTTCGTGCAGTCGCTGCCTGTCGCCGCTCCCTGAGTGCGTCGACGAGGCGTTGCTGGGCGTCGATCATGGCGTCGATCTGCGCCGTCTCCCGATCCAGAATCGCCGCGATCAAACGCTGCTGCGCCGTGTCAGTCGTTGGAACCCAGAGGTTGCCTACCTGTCCTGTGCTGACCGCCTTGAAGGTCGTGCCAGTCGCCACCGCTTCGAGTTCCCCCGCCTGACTGTGGAGCCACCACCACAGGTACCGACCGTCACTTGCGATGGCGCGGATGGCGCAAACGCCTCGGCCTATCCCGATCCTCTGATTCGCGGTATTCAAAGCCCCCACAGGTGCGCGGACGGACAGTAGAAGGTCGCCGGGATTCGCCACCTTCTGAGCAACGTCGCATTCAAGACGGGGTGTCGGGTGCCTTGATCCGAACTCGGCATTCCCTTGAATGAACGGCATCCCGTCTTCAAGGTCGTGCACATCGTCGGAGCTCGGGGATTGTCCGGCGATGAGTTGAGCGACTGCCTTGAGTCGCTTGCCGTCCGTCATGCCTTGACCTCGGCGAACAGTGTCTCGATCTCGCCGATGACCCGTTGGATGTCAGCGTCGATCTCGGCGAGCGGTCGGGGTGGAACGTACTTGTAGAAGTGGCGGGTGAAGGGGATCTCATACCCGACCTTGGTCTTGTCCTCGTCGATCCAAGCGTCGGGGACGTACGGCTTGACCTCGCGGTCGAAGTAGCCGTGGATGTCCTCGGTGAGGGGGACGTTCTCGGTGTCCCGCAGCGCGGGATCGGGTTCGATGCGCCCCTTCGGGCCGGCGACCGGATCGGCTTCCAGGTCCGGTTCCGACAGGGCGTCGATGAGGACCTTCCGGGCCGGCAGCTTCAACGCGACCCGCTGGGCGACAAGGGCACGTCCGAGGTCACGGTCGAACGCGTCCCGGTTGGTCCACACCCGACCGTCACCGAGCGTGTCGAGGGCGTGCCGCACCCGGCTACGGGTGTCCTTGTCAAGCTTGCTGACCGCGGCAGTCTCCAAGGCGGCGTCGATGCGGTCGGGGGTGGCGGCCCAGTTGCGGCGTAGCGGCCGCTCCACGGTGATGGTGCGGTAGCCGAAGTCCTCGTTGGTGAACACCTTCGACACTTCGGCGTCGGCGTCCTCGAACGCGGAGTGCAGACCGATGACCCGGTCGATGTCCGCCTGGGACATCATGCGCCGCTTCGCCCCTAACGACTTGCGCATCTTCACCCACATAGCGGTGGCGTCGATCAACTGGACCTTGCCGGCTCGTTCCGGGTCCTTCCGGTTGGTCAGCACCCAGACGTAGGTGGCGATGCCGGTGTTGTAGAACATGTCGGTCGGCAGGCCGATGATCGCCTCCACCAGGTCGTTCTCCAACAACCAGCGACGAATCTCGGACGGCCCGGACCCGGCACCCCCGGTGAACAGTGGCGACCCGTTCAGGACGATCGCGGCGCGGCCACCACCGGCAGGGGCGGGACGCATCTTCGCGACCAGGTGTTGCAGGAACAGCATGGCGCCGTCGTTCACGGGCGGCAGACCGGCGGCGAACCGGCCGGCCGCACCGTCCCGGTCGCGTTCGTCCTCCACTGCCTTGCGTTGCACCTTCCAGTCGACGCCGAAGGGCGGGTTGGACAGGCAGTACGTGAACGTGCGGCCCTCATGCCCGTCCCGCAGCAGAGTGTCGTCGTTGACGATGTTGGTGACGTCCTGCCCCTTGATGAGCATGTCCGCCTTCGCGATC
>RZYE01000231.1 GCA_009930425.1 Actinomycetota bacterium
AGTTGGTGAGGACGAGGCGGTGGAGCTTCACCGGGCACCTCCGGAGACGAGACGGTAGAGGAGGGAGAGGGCGTCGCGGGCGTCCTGGGCGCCGTCGCCACCCTCCGCGGCAACCTCGGCGAGATCGCCGACGGCGGCGGCCACGAAGCCCCCGACTCCCAGGTCGGTCAGCTCGCCGTCGTCGACGACGACCGCGATGTCCTCGTGCCGCTCCCACGCGTAGAGGGCGGCGAAGGTCTCCCGGTACCGGTCCAGCACCGCGTCCAGCCGGGCCTTGTCGGCCAGGCCGAGCGTCCCGGTCAGCGCGGTCCGCACGACCGTGCGGTCCTTGCCCGCCATCGCGGCCAGCTCCGCGTCCACGGCCTCGACGTCGGCGGCGGTGTTGACATCCCGCGCCAGGTCCACGAAACGCCACGTCCCCACGTGGTGGGGCGTCACGGCGACGGCCGCGCCGTCGAGCTCGACGACGAGCACGTCACCCGGCAGGTCCTCCACAAAGGCGGTCACCTCGGGCGATCCGGAGTAGTGGACACGGCCCGTGCCACCCACCGGGAGCCGGGAGTGCCGGTCCCCCAGCGCCACGTAGTGGACGGTGCCGGCGTCGAGGGCCTCCTCGAGACGGGCGAGGCGGATCACCGCGGGGTCCTCCGCGTCCGGCGAGAGGGCGTCCACCGCCCCGTGCCCCACCACCACGCGCACGGTGCCGTCGGCCTCCAGCCCGGCGACGGCGTCGGACACGAGGTCACCCAGGGGGCGCTTGGTGAACCACGGCGCGGCCACGATCCCGACCCCGTCCCGCACCTGCACCACCCCGGGCTCGGCGAGCACCACCACGTTGGCGGGCCGCGACTGGCGAAACACGGCGGACCGGTACACCGACGCCGCATCGAGCGGGTCGTGGTTCCCGGGGAGCAGGTACACCGGGCAGGGGACGGTGGCGAGTGCGTCGAGCGCGCGCCGCACCGTCCGCTCCGCGACCATGTTCGACTCGAACACGTCCCCCGCCACCACCACGAACTCGCAGGCCTCGCGACGCACCACGTCCCCGAGGGACCGGATCGCGTCGATCCGGGCGGCCGAGTACCGGGCCTGTGCCTCCCCCTCCAAGAAGTGGCGCGTCATCCCGAGCTGCCAGTCGCTCGTGTGCAGGAACCGCACCGCCGTCATCGGACTCCTCCTCCTGCCACCGAAATGGCGACACCGTCACTCTAGGACGACCCCCTGACACGATCGGGGACGCGCACGCGGTCGTGCCCCGGCACACTGGATCCATGGACCGGCTGCGGGTGGAGGTGGGCGAGGAGGTCACCCTCGACGTCCGCGGCGGCAGGACCGTCCGCGTCACCCCTCACATGCACGAGGCCCTCACCCGCATCCGCGTGGCGCTGGTCGCGACGGCGCAGGCCCGTGCCATCACCACCTACAAGGCCCTGAACGAGGCGACCGGCCGCCCGTACGCCCTCGCGGGCCTCGGACCCGTCCTCGACGTCCTGCGCGTCGACTGCTCCCGCCGCGGCGAGCCACCCCTCCCCTCCCTCGTGGTCCGCGTGTCCACCCATGAGGTCGGTGACGGGTACGTCGGGGACGCCCCGGCGGACCGGGCCGACTGCTGGCACCACTGGGACCGCGGCCGCCGCGAGTAATCGGCACCTGAGTGACTGGTACCTGAGTGACTGGTACCCGAGTCTCAATCGGCGGGCCCACCACCAGCGTGTCGGCACCCGGGACTATCCTCGGAGCCTGTCGCCGGGCGAGGAGGCCCGGGACGCGGGAAGGGAGCCATCCGTGCCGGACACACGAATCGGGAGCAAGCTCGCCACGCTCCGGGAATCGTTGCACCTGACCGTGGACGAGCTCGCCCAGCGGTGCGAGTGCGAGCCCTCCGTCATCGCCGCCCTCGAGGCCGGCGAGCTGTCCCCGTCGCTGGCGCCCCTCCTGCGGATCACCCGGGCGCTGGGCGTGCGTCTCGGCACGCTGCTCGACGACGACGCCGCCGTCGGCCCCGTCGTCACCCGGGCGGGCACCGCGGAGACCGCCACGCGGCTGAAGTCGCTGCAGACCTCGTCCGACGCCGGCGTGCTGTCGTACTACTCGCTGGCGGCGTCCAAGCCGTCCCGCCACATGGAGCCCTTCCTCATCGACGTGATCCCGGGGGTGGAGGAGCGCAGCGGCCGGTCCTCCCACGAGGGCGAGGAGTTCCTGTACGTGCTCTCCGGGTCGCTCGAGATCGAGTACGGCCGGGACGTGCACGTGCTGTGGCCCGGGGACAGCATCTACTTCGAGTCGATCGTGCCGCACGTGGTCCGCACCCACGGCGCCGTGCCGGCGCGGCTGCTCGCCGTCGTCCACGTCCCGGAGTAGGCCCATGCACACCGACGTCCACGCCGACCTCCACACCGACCTCCCACTGGGGCAGTACTTCGAGCGCGTGGTGGCCGCCCAGCCGGACCACGACTTCGTGGTCTACCCGGACCGGGACCTGCGCTGGACCTACGCCGAGTTCGACCACCGGTGCGACCAGCTCGCCAAGGGACTCCTCGAGATCGGCATCGGCCGCGGGGACCACGTGGGCATCTGGGCGCGCAACGTCCCGGACTGGCTGACCTTCATGTTCGCCACCGCGAAGATCGGCGCGGTCCTCGTGACGGTGAACCCGGTGTACAAGGCCCACGAGCTGGCCTGGGTGATCAAGCAGTCGGACATGAAGGCGTTGGTGATCATCGACGCCTTCCGGGACGTGGACTACGTCCGGATCGTCCGGGAACTGGTCCCGGAGTCCACCACCCAGCCCCGCGGCCACCTGGACTCCCCCGAGTTCCCGCGGCTGAAGTCACTGATCTACATGGGCCCGGAGAAGTACCGCGGCTTCTACTCCGTCCCCGAGCTCCTCGCCCTCGGGGAGGCGATGCCGGACGGACCCCTGCGCGTCCTGACCGCGGCCCTGGACGGCGAGGACGTCATCAACATGCAGTACACCTCGGGGACCACCGGCTTCCCGAAGGGCGTGATGCTCACCTCGGTCAACATCGTCAACAACGGGTACTACATCGGCGAGCGGCAGAACCTCTCCCCCGCGGATCGCGTGTGCCTCCCGGTGCCGCTCTTCCACTGCTTCGGCTGCGTGCTCGGCATCCTCGCGATCATCACCCACGGCGCCACCGCGGTCATGGTGGAGCAGTTCGATCCGCTCCTCGTGCTCGCCGCCGTGGAGAAGGAACGTGCGACCGCCCTCTACGGCGTGCCCACCATGTTCATCGCAGAACTCGCCCACCCGATGTTCGGCATGTTCGACCTCACCTCGCTGCGCACCGGGATCATGGCGGGCTCCCCGTGCCCCATCGAGACGATGCGCCAGGTCATCGACCGGATGCACGCCTCCGAGA
>RZYE01000232.1 GCA_009930425.1 Actinomycetota bacterium
GGCGGCTGACCCCTCCATCGGCAACCGCATGATCAACGCCCGCTCCGAGACCATCCTGACGAAGCCCGCCTTCCGCAACGCGGCACGGCACCACCGGCTTATCCTCCCGGCCGACGGGTACTACGAGTGGCAGAAGCTGGACGCGGCCGGGAAGCGGAAGCAGCCCTGGTTCCTCGCGGACCCCCGCGGAGCACCCCTCGCCTTCGCCGGGCTCTACGAGTGGCGGAAGGACCCGGACCTGCCTCGGGACGATCCTGCCGCGTGGCTCTGGACCTGCACCATCCTGACCACCTCCGCCTCGGACGCGCTGGGCCACGTCCACGACCGCTCACCCGTGATCGTCCCCGCGGACCTCCTCGACGCCTGGTTGGACCCCGCCATCACCGATCCGGACGAGATCCGTGCGCTGCTGACCGCGATGCCGGAACCTCGCCTCACGCCACGTCCGGTGGGCAGGGCGGTGGGCTCGGTCCGCAACGACGGACCGCACCTCATCGACCCTGTGGAACCCGAGCAGACCTCCGGTTGAACCACTTCACGAGCTCGAGCACGGGGACGATCGTCACGGCGACGCCGGCGATGATCACCCAGTCCACCGGGTCGAGCGTGACCGTGCCGAATGCGCCTTGGAGAACGGGCACGTGGATGATGGCGAGCAGGAGCGCCGACTCCCAGAGGATGGCCAGATTGAGCCACTTGTTGACGAAGGGGCGGACCCACCCGGGGGTACGGTCGGAGCGGAGGCTGTAGGCCTTCAGGAACTCAACGGCCACCAGCGAGGCGAACACCATGGTCATCGCCTGCTCGAGCGGCCTGCCGGACGCCAGCGCCCAGCCGAACAGGCTCGTGTTGATGAGGGCGGACCATGCGCCGCCGGTGAGCATGAGCGCCACGACGGGGCGGGTGAACACCCCGATCCGCGGATCCCGCGGGGCCCGGCGCATGAGGTCGGGCTCCGGTGGGTCGACCGCCAGGGCGAGGGCGGGCAATCCGTCCGTGGCCAGGTTGACGTAGAGGATCAGCACGGCGGACAGCGGGAGCGGCAGCCCGATCAGCATCGCCGCCATCATGAGCCCGATCTCGCCGATGTTCGCGGAGAGGAGGTACATCAGGTACTTCTTCACGTTGGCGAAGACACCCCGCCCCTCCTCGATCGCGGCGACGATCGAGGCGAAGTTGTCGTCCGTCAGCGTCATCGCCGCGGCTTCCTTGGTGACGTCCGTGCCGGTGATCCCCATCGCCACCCCGATGTCCGCCTTCTTCAGCGCCGGCGCGTCGTTGACGCCGTCGCCGGTCATGGCCACCACGTGGCCACCTGCCTGCAGGGCGGTGACCACGCGCAGCTTGTGCGCCGGGGAGACTCGGGCGTACACCGTGATCGTCTCCACGTCACGGTGCAACTCCTCATCTCCCATCTCGTCGAGCTCGGAGCCCAGCACCACCCGGCCGCCGGTGAGGAGGCCGAGTTCGCGGGCCACGGCGGCGGCAGTGGCCGGGTGATCGCCGGTGATCATGACGGCGCGGATTCCGGCGCTCTCGCAGGTCGCGATCGCCTCCCGGGCCTCCGGGCGCGGCGGGTCGATCATCCCGACGAGCCCAAGCAGGGTCAGCTCGTCCTGGGCGGTCCCGGGTCCGGGGTCGATGCGCACGGCGACGGCGAGCACCCGCAGTGCGTCGGAGGCGAAGTCGTGGGTGACGGCGAGCACCGAGTCCCGGACGTCGTCGTCGAGGGGGACGACGCCGTCCGTGGTCAGCACCCGCGTGCACCGGGGCAGCACCACCTCGGGCGCACCCTTGGTGTAGGCGCGTACCTCCCCGTCCACGTCGTGGAGGGTGGTCATCCGCTTGGTTTCGGAGGTGAAGGGGATCTCGTCGATGCGGGGTTGGGCCCGGTCGAGATCGTCCTTCCTGAGACCCGCCTTGGCCGCCGCCACGACGATCGCCCCCTCGGTGGGGTCACCCTCGATGTCCCACACCCCGTCCCGCTCGACCAGGCGCGCATCGGAGGCGAGTGCAGCCGAGGTGAGGAGGTGGGCGATGATCGCCGCGTTCCCGCCGTGGAACGCGCCCGACGGGTCGTAGCCGGAGCCCGAGACCTCGACGACTTCACCACCGACGTGGAGGCGGCGCACGGTCATCTCGTCCTTGGTGAGCGTGCCCGTCTTGTCGGAGCAGATCACTGAGGTGGACCCGAGAGTCTCCACGGCCGGGAGGCGCCGGAGCAGGGCGTTGCGCTTCACCATCTTCTGCACGCCGATGGCCAGCGAGATCGTGACCACCGCGGGCAGCGCCTCCGGCACCACCGCGACCGCCAGCGCGATCCCGAACAGCAGCATGTCGACGAGGTCCTGGCCCCGCAACAGGCCGAGCCCGGCAACCAGGAGCACGAGCACGATCGCGGCGCGGGCGAGGACGGTGCCCACCCGGTCGAGGTTCTGCTGCAGCGGGGTCCGCCCCGTCTCCACCGTCTCCAGCAGCGTCGCGATCGTCCCCACCTCGGTGCCCATCCCCGTGGCGACGACGACGGCGAGCCCCCGTCCGTAGGTCACCGCGGTGGCGGCGTGGACCATGTTGACGCGGTCGCCGATGGCGAGGACGTCGTCCTCCAGCGGTGCGGTGGACTTCCGCACGGCCTCCGACTCGCCCGTGAGTGCGGCCTCGTCAACCTTGAGGTTCACGGACCTCAGGACGCGGGCATCGGCGGGCACCCGGTCCCCGGTCTCGAGGACGATCACGTCACCGGGGACGAGGTCCTGGGCGGGCACCTCGACCTCGCGGCCCTCCCGCACCGCCGTCGCCGTGGGGGCGGCCAGTTCCCTGAGTGCGTCGATGGCGCGTTCTGCACGGTACTCCTGGACGAAGCCGAGTAGAACGGCAAAGACCACGATCACGAGGATCACCACGGACTCGACGCCCTCCCCGAGCGCCACCGAGATGACGGTGGCGACCAGCAGGATGATGATCAGGACGTTCCTGAACTGGTCGAGCAGGATCCGCCAGGGTGGGACGCGACCGGCCGCCGCGATCTCGTTGGGCCCGTACAGCTGCAGCCGCGCCGCCGCCTCGGCCTGCGTGAGACCGCCGGGTGCGCTCCCGAACGTTGCGAGCACGTCGTCGGTGGTGAGTGCCCAGGGTGTCGCGCGCTGTCCGGCCACATCTCCACTGAAGCACACCGGGGGCCGATCCGTGGAGGATCGGCCCCCGGTGTGGAGGTCAGGCAGGTGTCACGCTCCGGGCGGGGTTCCCTCGGCGTTCGACACGGTGGCGTCGACCTGGATCGCCGCACCGCCGGGCAGGGCAGACACCCCGACCACGCGGCGTGCCGGCACGTAGCCCGGGAAGAAGGTCGCGTAGACCTCGTCCACG
>RZYE01000032.1 GCA_009930425.1 Actinomycetota bacterium
CTGGCCACCAACAAGGACATCACGTGACCACCCACAAGGACATCACGTGACCGCCCACAGGGAAGTCCCACTGGCCATTGACAGCCCTATCGGTGCGTTGGTTGTTGTCCCTTCGCGCGCCTGCCGGTCGCTCTAGAATTGAGCCCGAGTAGCACGGTCGCTCCCGGCCTCGCACTCGCGGCGAGGGAGGATGACAGTGACAGACGCGACGCCACCTCAACGGGTAGACCCGCGCGACCTGCTCAGCGAGTGGGCGAACACCTCCGACGAGTGGGTCCGCTACATCGTGAGGCACGTCCTCAACGGCGGCGGGCCGCTCGGAATCGAGGAGCAATCCGGAGCGTACGTCCTGTTTCGTCAGGAGAAAGCCTTCGATACCCGCGGACTCCCCAAGGAGGAGCCGCTGGTCACCCTCGAACGCGAGGATGAGGCGATCGAGCCGCTGACCCTTACCTCGCTCTCCGATGTCGTTGGTGTCAACGCCTTGGTAGAGGGCGGAGTCATCGAGCCGCATGCCGGTCTGACGATCTTGTTCGGAGAGAACGGCACGGGCAAGACGGGGTACTCCCGCATCTTCAAAGCCCTCGCGGCGAGCCGCACTGCCGATGTGATCCTCGGCGACATCGAAGCGGCATCGCCGCAGCCCCAATCAGCACTTGTCGGCTACACGCTCGGCACTGAGACGAAGACCTACACCTGGACCGGACAACAGGGCGTCGCGCCCTTCACCAGGATGTCCATCTTCGACAGCCCTTCTGTCAGCTTCCACGTCGATGACGACCTTGAGTACGTCTACGTGCCAGCAGCCCTGGCACTGTTCAATCACGTCATCGCAGGCATCAAGTCGGTACAAGCCCACATCGACCAGGCCGTCGAAGACCTAGGATCTGGGTCCACAGGGCTTCTGTCTCGCTTCCCACGCACTGCCGCGGTTTACCCGCTCATCGAGACACTGGGAGCGTCCACTGATCTGGAATACCTGAGGTCGCTCGCCGACTCCGATCCCGACGTCGAGACACGTATCGGCGACCTGCGCCGCACGGTCGCCGCGCTGGAGGCGGACACCATCAGCGCTGAGATCAAGCTGCAACAGCGAGTCGAACGCGTCTTGACGCAAGCTTCCAACGCGGCCACCGTGATGGCTGACTTCAACGTGGAGGCATACGGCCGCGAACGCGACACCCTCCACGGCCTTGAAGAGGACTACCGCGCCTTCCGAGCCGCCCTGTTCGAGGCAGCCGACCTGCCGGCCGAGCCCGACGACACCTGGAGCACGTTCATCGAGGCCGGCGAGGCATACCAAGCACATCTCATCGCGGTCGGAGCACACGACGCCGATCGGTGTCTGTACTGTCGGCAGCCTCTGAACGAAGCGGCGCGATCGCTGATCGGCAAGTACTCCGAATACCTCGAAGACAAGATCACCACTGACATCGCCGCTTCAAAGGCGCGGCTCCACGCACTTACAGAACCGGTCACCTCGATCCAGGTCAACGACGTCTCTACCTTCGCCGACGAGTACGCAGATACCGAGGACAAGCCCCACTTCCACGTTGAACTCGACCGGACCCTGAGCACCATCGCGGAGCTATCCGAGCAGCTTCTCGCCGCTGCCGCCGTGAACACAGCGCTGACCGAACACGCCGGCACAGATGCGATAGCGCTCGGCTCGGCGTTGGAGACCGCCAAGCAGGCCCTCGGTGAACTGAGGACACAGGCAGCCACACGGGCTGACACCTTGGCCGAGAAGAAGAAGGAGCTTGTCGAGCTAGAAGCCGCAGCAGAACTGACGAAGTCGTGGACGCTCATCGAGTCACACGTACGCGACGCCAAGCAGGCTGACCGGCTCATGCTGCTCGCCAAGCCCATGCCTGGGCTCCTGCGCGCTGTAACCGGGCTGGCCAAGACCGCGAGTGACCAGATGATCAACGACAGCTTCGATGCGCTCTTCAATGAAGAGTGCGCGGCACTTCGCGCGCCCGCGCTACACGTGGAGTTCGTCGGCCGCCAGGGGCGCGCACAACGCCGCAAGATCCTCAGCGGGAAACACAAACCGTCCAAGGTGCTCTCCGAAGGAGAGCAGAAGGTCCTCGCAATAGCGGACTTCCTCGCCGAAGCGCGCCTCGCCGGAATCACCGCGCCGGTCATTTTCGATGATCCTGTCTCAAGCCTCGACCATCGCCGCATCAACGAAGTCGCGCAGCGCGTCGCGTCGCTCGCTGACACGACACAGGTCATCGTCTTCACCCACGACATCTTCTTCGCCAGCACGCTGCTTACGCTCATGGAAGCAACCAAGCGCTGCTCCTACTTCCAGATCACCGATGAAGAGGGCAAAGGAAAGGTCACCCGAGCGACAGGACCCCGCTGGGACAGCTTGAACAACATCAAGAAGAACATCAACGAGACCATCCAGGCAGCAAAGTCACAGGACGGCGATGCGCGGGCGGCACTGGTCCGCACGGGTTACGACTGGGTGCGCGCGTGGTGTGAGGTCTTCACCGAGACTGAACTGCTCCAGGGCGTCACGCAGCGCTATCAACCCAACGTGCGCATGACCAACTTGCCCAAGATCAAGTCCGAAGCACTTCCCGCTGCGATCGATACCGTCAACCGCATCTTCGAGGAAGCATGTCGGTACATCGACGGCCACTCTCAACCCCTGCCTAGCCTCGGGGTCAGCCCTACACTCGCCGGACTCGAAGCCCACTGGGCCGAGCTGACCGAAGCGCGAACCGCTTACAACGCGGCGACTCCTTAGGTCCTCTCAGCGACACACCCGCCGCAGCGGACCCGAGTCCCAGCCACAGGCCCTCATGTCAGTCCTCGCGCTCGGCAAGCCGGGTGCGAAAACTGTTCACTTATTGTGCGTCGGAATCGTGAGGGAGAATTGAGCTGTGACTGAGCACATCCCTGAGGCAGAGGCGTACATCCGGTTTCGCCTGGACGAGCTCTCGTCGCGGAACGAGCATCATCGGTTCGAGGAGATCGCTACGCGGGTTGCTCAGAAGCGGATCAGCTCGAACATCCTGATCGCGACCGGGCCTGTCAGTTCGGGCGGCGATCAGCAGCGAGATGCGGAGACGTTCACAACCCGCCTCCCGAGCGAGCTGCCGCACTCGGCGGGCTTCGCGGCTGCCGCCTCCACGTCGCCGTTGGTGGTGGCCTGCACCGTCCAAAGCGGAGGCCTGAAGCAGAAGGTTCTCAGTGACCTCGCCGGCATCTGTGCCAACGATGCGGCTGACGTTGACCACGTCGCATTCTTCAGCGTGCACCCCATCTCCGAGGGCGTGACCCACGACGTCCAGCGGACCGCCCGCGAGTCCTACGGAGTGACCCTGGACATCTTCTGCGGCGGCGACATCGCGACGTTCCTCGCCGAGGCAGACTTGGTGTGGGTCGCACGGCACTACCTCGAACTGCCTTCGCATCTGGTCCCCACGCCGGAGGACGAGCCGGCACCGCAGTGGTACGCGGACCTGATCGATGGGTTGCGTCACAACCATGGGCCAGTAGCCCTGACGCCAGCGGTACAAGGAGAGATCACTCACGGACTTCGACACGCGACCTGGGACGAGCACGCGAACGCCGACCTGCCGGAGTGGTTGGACTTCATGGGGGCGTTCCTAGCTGACTCCGCAGACGGCGCGGACACCGAGCTGGTGTTCCGAGCGTGCTATGAGATGGCTATCGCACGGTTCCGGGGCATGGGCGTCGCAGCCGGAATCGAGGACTTGGTTCGTCGCGCCGTCGACTACGCGTGTAAGAGCACCCGGCCGAACATCGTTGACGACGCTGTGACGCTCTGCTCGTACTGGGGGACGATGTGGATGACCGGGGTCGCGAAGGCCGAGGCATCCGAGATCAATGCTGCGATGCTGCGGCTACGATCACACCTCGTCAACCTACTCGACGCCACAGATTCGGTGACGCATCCGGTGCGGGCGGCGACCTTGACGGGAACACTCGCGTTCGCCCACCTGGTACCGGACTGGGAGCGCATCGAGACGACTGACGGCAAGCCCCCACCCGCCGAAGTTGCCTCCAACGTCGGAGTGAGACTCGACGAGTCCGCCGTGGACACCTCGGCAATGCCTGTGTCGTACCTGTACGACTTCGATGCGGCAATGTCCTATCTGGAGCAGCTGGTCGACCTACTGCCACGGGCTCGCGCCTATTCATCCAGCGAGCTCGCGCGTCTGTTCACAATGTACGCGCCAGCGGCTTCCGGGCATGCCGACTACGAAAAAGTCCGTGACGGCTTCGACACCCTGTTGGCCCAAGTACAGGGCGACTCCGCCACCGCCGAGCGATGCCGCGATCGCGGAATGGCATTCGTGAGGGCCGGCCAACCCCTGAAGGCTCTGGCCGAACTGCACAACGCGAAAGCACAATGGTTCAACGGGGACACCATCTACGGCGCCATCCTCACGATGCGCTACCTGGGCTCGTTATACGCCGGCCTTGGGCTGACGTACGCGGCCAAGATGTACGCGTGCACCGCCGCCGCCCTGGCCATGATGAGCGACGACACCGACGTGCAGGTGCACGTGCCCAAGGCCCTGCTGGAGACAGCCAAGTACGCCCAGCAGGCCGGCACCTGGGTCGACGCAGCCCGACTCACCGAAGTCGCACTCCTGGCACGCGCGCAGATGCTGACCGATCCATTCGACTACGACAAACATCCCGACCTCGCAGCACACGACACCAACGCCACCTTGGAGCTAGTCGGCATCCGCACATTCTGGCCCGAGCTTGAACCACTTATCGAAGCAGCCCACAAGACGACGAACTGGTACGAACAGCTGGTCGAAGTCATCGAGCACGACGACTCACGGTTCGACATGACCGAGCAAGAGTTCCAGGCTCGCGCCGCCGAGCAGCTCGCTGGCCCACTCTTCGGCGACGTCGGCCACAGACGACTCATCGACTTCCAAGCCCTCGGCATCCGCTGGACCTTCCAGTTCGACAACAACCGAGAGACGGTGCTGACCGCCGAGGGCTTCGTCGCCGCGCTCCAGGTCCTCTTGGCTGACACCGCAGCGATGAACCCGGTCTTGATCAAGAGCACAATTCGGGTCGCCGTAGACGTGAGACCCGGCGCTGGCCGAGAAGACGACTCGATCGACATCGACGACTCGGGGCCCGAGGTCCTGGCCAACGTCGCCCTATCGAACTCGCTGACGGACCCCGAAGCACACCACAGGGCGATCCTCGCGATGTGCTACCAACTGCTCCAAGTCGTCCATGTCCGCCCACCAGACGAACTCCAGGACCTCCTAGAGCCCCTATGCAGGGGCGGCCTCATTCACAAGGTGTCTATCGGTCGCCCCTACGAGGAGACCGCCGACCTACTGGACGACGACCACTACGCCCGATGCGCTGACGCAAGCAGGCCGTCGTCCTCCGACGCCTTCCAACCCACCGAGTGTGAGCACTTGCCGGCCTCAACCGTTACAGGTCCGGGCTATGACCGCGATGAGTCACTTCAGGCCATCCGCGAACGGTACGAAGTTGCCAATGAGGCCCTGCGGTTCACGCTCCCACGACTGTTGTCTGATCAAGCCGGGCGAGCGACCATCGTGAGGCTACGCAATGATGGTTGGCTCGACTGGCAGATCCTCGTCGCTCTAGTGAACACCTCCATGAACTGGCGGATGAAACGCGCGGGACTACGACCCGGTGTAGGCGACCCCCGGCGAGCGCTCGACCTTGCCCGCGAACCGGAGACATCAGCTTCCCCGACGATGCCGCTATCAGAGTTCACCGACGACGTCGTCGACATGCACATCTTCACTCAGACGGTGTCAGTCGCCCGCCGGTGGAACCTCCGCGGACGGCCCGAAGCTGCCGGTGAGAACGCGATGCGCGACCTCCTGGCCCGCCGGTACCGATACGCCACCGATGACATCCCGCACCGTGACCTACTCGACTGCGTCGATAAGGACGGCGCACTGCTTGCCCTCCTCGACATGCCGGTCGACCACGGCGACGACGGCCACCGCGTCCGCGATGCCAATGAGTCCGCCTAGATTCTCTCGGCAACGGCCGAATCCGGGAGTGCCCATGAACATGGAGCCGCGGGTAGCGCACTCGACCACCCTCAAGTGGAAGGGAGCACGCCCGTGGATGTGAGTTCGAGCATGTGCTCCGTTGTGATCTGAGGGTCCCGTGCTTCACGTCTACCTCGATCAGTTCGCATGGATCGGTCTCGCCAGAGCAGCGCATGGCCGGCCGGACGGCGCGCGCTACCGCGATGCACTAGAGATGTGCCGCGCCGCAAGGGCGCACGAAGTGGCATCGTTCCCCCTCGATCTGTATCGGTACTGGGAGACAGCCAAGAACCGCAACGACGGCTCCAGGAACCGCCTGGTTGACACGATGATCGAGCTGTCCGACTTCGACGCCATCACCACACCCAAGCAACTTCTCCAGTACGAGATCGACATCGCCCTACGCGCCCGTTTCGGACGGCCAAACGATGTGACTGCGCCTCGCGTCTTCGGACGAGGCATCGCGCACCTGACTGCCGGCGGCATCCACAACTCCATGAGGCGGACCGACCAACGGACGGCCTCCGAAGACAAGAGCAGCGACCTCCGAACTCCGATCGACCGCCCGCTCGAAGAGCTACTGCTGCGCGCAGGTCCAAGCACTCACGCACGCGCGGGTCTACCACTCGACCTAGTCCGCTGGGGTGACTTGTTCGTGCGGCACGAAGTCAGCGTCGCTGAAGAGATCGCGCGCCGGAAGGTGCCGCGCGCTGAGTTGCTCCCTGCGGTCGTCCACTCGGACTTCAACGATATCGCCCCGGCCATCCGTGAGCGGGTCACGGCCGCGGGCATCAGCGCCACGGAAGTGACCGAGACTTTGGGTGGAGTTGGCCTGCTCCAACTCGTTGAGTCCCTCCCCACCCGCCGGGTGACGAACGCTGTGCGAGTGAGCAAGCACCTCCATCCGCGTCCGCACCAAAAGTGGAAGGCGAACGACTTCATCGACGTCGTCCAACTTCCCGTCCCCGCGGTCTACTGCGACGTGGTGTTCACCGAGCAACAGTGGGTCCGAGCCTTGACGCGCGAGAAGGACGGCAGGCTCGATGAGCGGTTCGACACCAAGCTCATCTTCGAACCCGAACAGCTGGTCGAGGTGCTGGTCGCCGCGAGTCTGTGACGGCGAAGGTGATGACCCTGGTCCATCGACGGGAGCGACAGGTGACTACGGCGCCGAGCGCGCAGACTGGTTCACCGCGAGTTGACGGCGCCCGCTGGGGCGAATCTCGACACCCTTGGCGGCTAGCGCTCTTCGCACCGCCTGCTGGCTCACGCCGAAGCGCAGCCCGACCTCCATCAGCGTCAACCCACCCGCGTACAACTCAACCGCTTCGGGCAGGTGGCACTCGTCAAGACCGCGCCTGCGGATAGGGATCAAGCGGCGGACCAGATGCGCAGCAGCCGTGCGGCGGTGCACACAGAACCGCTCACCCAGCTCCACCAGCGTCGCGCCCGCCTCGTAGAGGGCCACCAGCTCGTCCACCTGCGCCGGGCTCAGAAAGGTTTGCGCCATCCCAACTGCACGCACCATCCGACCCCGCGAGTCCACCACGGACGGCTCCAACGGCCTCCGATCCCGTCGGTAGACCCCCCGCGACCTGCGAGAAGCCACGGTTTTGAACGCCGGGCAGGGGTTCTCGAACTCTCCACGGAGGTCCACAGGGACATGTGGTGTCACCCATCCCCCGCCACCCTCTGCTCCCGTGGCCCCGATTGCGCCTCCAGCGCGGCCGCGACGGCTTCGAACTCGGCCAGCGCGGCGGTGAGGTCCTCGACGATCTCACGGGCGATGACGTCCGGGGAGGGCAGGTTGTCCATCCCGCTCAGGGAGTCGTCCCGCAGCCAGGTGATGTCGAGGTTGGCCTTGTCCCGCGCGACGAGGTCCTCGTAGGGGAAGGCCCGCCACCGTTCGGACTCCACCCGCTCGCTGTGGGGCTTGCCGGGCTGGTACGACTCGACGAACTCGTCCAGGTGGGCGCGGCGCAGCGGGTTCTGCTTCAGGGTGAAGTGCTGGTTGGTGCGCAGGTCGTAGATCCACAGCTTCTGCGTCCACGGGTGCCCGGGACGGGCGGGCTTCTTGTCGAAGAACAACACGTTCGCCTTCACCCCTTGGGCGTAGAACAACCCGGTGGGCAGGCGCAGCATGGTGTGCAGGTCGAAGTCGGCGAGCAGCTTCCTGCGGATGACTTCCCCGGCCCCACCCTCGAACAGCACGTTGTCCGGCAGCACCACGGCGGCGCGTCCGTTGATGTCCAGGATCGTCATGATGTGCTGCACGAAGTTCAGCTGCTTGTTCGCGGTGGTGGCCACGAAGTCGTGCCGCTCTATCTCCCGCTCCTCACGCACCTCCCGGCCGTCCGCGCCCACCATGGTCAGGGAGGACTTCCGGCCGAAGGGTGGGTTGGTCAGCACCACCGACCACCGCCTGTTCGGGTCCGACGTCAGCGAGTCGCGGACCTCGATCAGCGGGTCCCCCTTCGGGGAACCCACCCCGTGGAGTAGCAAGTTCATCGAGCCGAGCCGGGCGGTGCCGTCCACCAGCTCGTATCCGTACACGAAGGAGTCCCGGAGCTTCTCCCGCTCCGTGGGCGTCATCGACGCCGCCCCCGCCGCGACGTGTTCGTAGGCCGCCAGCAGGAACCCCCCGGTCCCGCACGCCGGGTCCACCACGGTGTCGGCGATGGTGGGGGCGACGACGTCGACCATCGCGTGCGTGATCGCACGCGGGGTGAAGTACTGCCCCGCCCCGGACCCCTTGTCCGAGGCGCCCTTGGAGAGCAGGTCCTCATAGGCGTCACCCATCATGTGGGTACCCTCCGACGACCAGTGCTCCTTGTCGACCAGGTCCACCACGAGGCGGCGCAACTTCGCCGGGTCCTGGATACGGTTCTGCGCCTTCCGGAAGATGGTGCCCACCACGCCCGGCTCCCGCGCGAGCCCTTGCAGGATGCGGGTGTACTCGAACTCCAACGCGGTTCCCTGCGCGTCCACCAGCCGCGTCCAAGAGTACTGCTCCGGTACGATCCGCTTCGCCCCCAATTTCCTCGTGGCGCGCTCGTGCGCCATCTTCAGGAACAACAGGTAGGTCAGCTGCTCGGTGTACTCCAGCACCCCCACCCCGTCGTCCCGCAGGACGTCACAGTAGGACCACAGCTTGTCGACCAGACGACGGGTATCAGCCACGGGGTCAGTCTCTCAGGCAGCAAGGTCACGCTCGTAGCGAGGGACGCTTCACGCTCACGGGTCTGATGCCTGATTGACTCATCGAGAGCGCCCACGGTCCGCCGCCTCGCTTGACGATCTCCCGCTGAACGCAATGCTCGTGCTTGAGGAACACCTCGACCTGTTCCTTGGGTCCGACGTCCTGCTTGGCTCCCAACCACATGTCGCCCTCGTAGTCGATGGTGCTGCGGAACCTCTCCGTGGTGTCGATCAACACGAGCTGCCCATTGCGCACGACGACGAGGCGCAGTTCACGCCCGAGGCCCACCTCGTCCTGCACAAGCCGGACGACGCACTCGTCGTTGGCGGTGGCCACGACGCCTCAAGGAAGCCTTGTGTAACCCTGGACAGGCACATGCCGGGCGTCGCTGTTGAGATTTGGCTGATCCACAGCGCGAACCCCGATGGTCAGGCCCGGGGTGCCGATCGGTAGTCTTCAAACCATGGCAGGGGGTCTCATCAACGAGCGCACTGGCGAAGCCATGGCGACCGCGCTCCTCAATCGTTCCGACTGGATGTTTCGCAAGGTGGACAGCCTCCGCCTCATGGAGGGCTCGATCGGGCGACGACGACTTTCGCTTGACGTCTTGCCTCCCCCGAGTCCGGCACTGGCCTACTACAAGAGCGAACGGGAATCGGTGGACATCACTTCTGTTGGCGGGCCCGTCATGGTCCCCATCTCAATGATGCGGAAGGGTGCACTTCGGGACTTCGATGTGCACCTTGGCGACGGACGTTCTCTTGGCGTCCTGCAACGAGAGGAAAACGCCGCGCTCGTCACGGCGGCAGTACTCTGGGAGATTGGACCAGCGGCCTTCGCCAATGATGACCTCGTGCACGCGGTGTTCGCCATCAGCTCGCTTGATCCCTCCGACGCGAGGGAGATCTTCACAGAGCTCGAGAGCAGGGGGACCTTCGAAGGCCGAGCAGTTGTGGACCCGACACAGCTGTCGGAGTTCGGGAGTCAGCTATTGCGCGACCTCGTCGACAACTTTCTCCTCGTAGCCCTCATTCCAGCGGAGCACGCCGGGACGCGAGTGCTAGTGAAATACTCATTCCATTGGGACGTGGCCGACTGGTCTGCTCGTGTGGGACTCAAAGAACACCTCGCGGCGGCGGCCGGGTACGCGCCGGCCTCAGTGGACATCGAACTGAGCGGGCCAAGCGACCCGTCCTCCTACCATTTGGAGGTCCATGCGCCGGCTGGTCTATCGTGCCAGCGGCTCCAGCTGCCGGCCGCGCGAGAGGTGGAGAATGGCGGTGTGATGGAGGCAACATCTAGCGTCGCACACGTCGTGGGTGGTTTCGCTCAGCCCCCGAGCGAACCTGCCCAGGTGCAGTTCGTCGTCCCGCCGGGCGGGCTTCGCACCGTCGCAGCATTGGTCGCCACGGTCACGGCTCTCGTTTTCATCCTTGAGCGAGTTCTTCCAGGAGGCCATGGAGCCCTCTTGGCGGCACCAGAGGGCTCCGTGGCTCTTCTGTTGGCAGTGCCCGCAGTGGCCGTTGCGCTCCTCGCTCGTTCGGGCGAGAACGATCTGACGGCCAAGTTGCTGGCTCCCCTTCGTGCGATCGTGGTCGCATGCTCCCTTGCTCTGGTAGCCGGAGCGGCCAGCCTCGTCGGGTATCTCCACGAGCCCTACATGGCCATGCTGTGGTGGTCAGGCGCGGCCTTCACGTCAGCAGCCGCGGCCTATATCCTCGGGGGGTACGTTGTCAGTGGCGTACGGCAAACTCGCGGAGGGAGGGAGAAGCGATGACAACATTCAAGGCATCAGACAACGGCTCGAAGGCTGCGCGCCAGCCTAGGAGCGACAAGGTGTTCGGCCGCATCACATCGGCCGAGGGGCAGCGAACCGTATGGAAGTCGACAGTGTCTGGCCGCGTCCCCTCCCGAGCGGTCAAGGGCGACTCTGAGGTCAGGCGCAGCCGATACGACCGTTAACCGCACCGTCCCGAAAAGGGGCACGACCGACAGTCGACGAGCCTTGGCTCACAGCTCCTCGAAGAAGTCCTCGTCCAGTTTGAACAGCGTCACGGTGGCGTCGGGCTGCACCCCAACGCCGTAGTCCACCATCAGCTCCGCGAGTCGGGCGCCGTCGATCAGCTCGATCCGGGCGTTGACCCGCTCCGCCTCCAGCACCGCCCCCGACGTGAATGACGACGTCGTGATGAACACCCCCCGGTCGCCCTGCGCACCCATCAGCGCCCCCACGAACCCCTGGATCGTGGGCCGCCCCACCGTCACCCCAAGGGCGTACTTCTTCGCCTGCACATAGATCCGGTCCAGCCCGAGTGGGTCTTGGGAGATGATCCCGTCGATGCCGCCGTCCCCGGGCTTCCCGGAGTGCTCGATCATCCCGGTGCGCCCGTACCCCATCGCCTTCAACCGGCGGATCACCAGCCGCTCGAAGTCGCGTGGCGTCAACGCAATCGCCCGCACCAGCAGCTCACCCTCCACCGCCGCCCGGTTCTCCAGTCGGGCTTGCTCGATCAACTCCTGCGGCGAGACCTCCGACGCGGCCTGCTCGACGACGACGACACTGCCTTGTTCTGGTGTCGGCTTCTGCTGGCCCCGGCCCCGAAGCCGGTGGTGCCGGGCCCGGAATTCACGGAAGGCCTCGAACTTCATCAGCACCTGGTTGTCGACGCGGTCCGGGTGATCCACCAGCAGTTCCTTGCCTGCCTCGGAGATCCGAAGCCGCGCCCGGGAGGGCCGCTCGATGGCGCCTGCAGCGACGAGGTAGCTGATCGCCCAGCCCACCCGGTTGTCCACCGTGAGCTGGTTGCCGCTGGGAAGAACCTCCGCCTTCTCCTGCTCCGTGAGGTCGAGGGAAGAGATCACCGCCTCCTTCGTCTCCCGTGTGGAGCGCATCACCCCGTCAGACAGTGCCACCAGCACCGGGCGCATCAACGACTGATAATCCGGAATCGCCACCTACGCCACCCCCTCCTCTGGTCCATACCCAGACGTCAGCTCACCCGCGAACGCCGCCGCGAGGAGCGACCGCCGCAGCGAAGACGTTCGCTTGTTCTCGCGCTCCACGGCGGCGATCAGGATGTCGAAGGACTGCTGGAACTCATCCAGCGCGCGGATGATGTCAGCCTGTCGTTCCCGAGGTGGCAGTGGTACGAGTGTCTCCGCAATGGTGGCCTGATCGATCTTGGGCATTGATCCGGAGAGTCCCTTTGCGCGTGCTCGCAACGTGCGATGTGTTCGCTCCGCCCGCAGCGCGGCGCACAGGTAGCGACCGTCCACGACCTCCTCGTCAGGCCTGAGTCGAATCAGAAGGTCGGGGAAGATTGCCCAGTTGCGGGGCCCATCGAATCGGGCCGTCGTGCCGACCAGATCAGGCGTGTTGGAACGCTGCACGAAGATGTCACCCGGTTCAAGCCAGAGCCCATCAGCTGCCCGATGGGACGTGCTTGTGAGCTTCGTGTTCTCTTCGGTGAACTCGTTGCGCGTGACAGCGGTCAGCGTCAGACATCGCGTCTTGCCCTCGGCAGCGACGCGATCAGATCTGCCATTTCGCATCGGCTCGCGAAGCAGATCCCCCACCCTCCACGTCTCGAAACCCGGCCCCCAGATGAGTCCGTCCGCAGTGGCTTCCTTCCACGTCCGTGCCCTGCGGCGGGCGGCGTCGAGGTAGGCCGTCGCGGCGTCGAGGCGGGAGAGGTGGTCGTCGAGGATAGCGACAATGCGCTGCTGTTCCTCCAGCGGCGGCAGCAGCACGGGGATCTTCTTCATCGCAGCCTGCGTGAGCTTGAGCCGCGTCGTTCCGTTGGCGTAGCCGCGATAGTCGAAGTAGTTGAGGAAGTAGCGAAGGAAACGTCGGTCGATGAGTCCTCGGACGCGCAGGACGTGCGCATGGTTGTTGACCCAAGCCGGTCCGTCGATCAGGTAGGCCTTGGGGCGTGTGGGATCGAAGAACTGGACACCGTCCTCACCGAGCAGAAGGAGGGGCTCGTTGAACAGCGCCTGGTCAATCGTGTCGACTTGGCCAGTCGCGCCGTAGTAGGGCACGACTCCGGGCCGCTTGGCACGTTCCGCTGCGCTGACGGGGACCCGCCTGCCATCGAGGACGTCGACCAGTTCTCCGAGCGGGCTCGTAGGCCAAGGGGCGCGCGTCACGCGGTGAGTTCCTCGTTGAGGGTTTCGATGATGTGGGCGGCGCGGGTGTCTCCGAGGTCGCGGAGGATGCCGTCGATGCCGCCGCGTTCGGTGAAGGGGGCCTGGTCGAGGTCGTCGGGGGTGATGCCTGCGGATGCGGCGATGACGTTGACCATCCTGTCGAGCCACCACCTTTCCTTGTCGGTGAACACGGCTCCTGCTTGTTCCTGTTGCAGGAGCCACCCGGCGTAGCGTTCGCGCACGCGGTCGGCGTAGGGGACGAGTTCGTCGTCGGCCTTGACGGTATACCGCAGCAGTGACACCAGGTCGGTGAGGGTGTGCCGGTCGGAGTGGTGCACCTTGGGCCCGTCCAGGACTTCGTAGGCCTGCCAGATGATGTCCGGGGTCCAGTTGAACGGGGGCCGTTGGATCCGCTCCGCCAGCTCCCGGATCTCTGCGAAGGACACCCGCCTGCCCTTCGCCTCCGTCAGCAGCTGGATCGCGGTGATCTCGTCCCGGTGCTCCAGCAGGTACGCGGTCCAGGACTCCACCACGGACTTCGCCCGCCCCACGTCCACCACGCCATGGGCGTCGAGGAGGACATCGGCTGAGACCTCGTCGATCACCCGGTCGTGGGTCGCCCGCAACTCCAGGATGCGGTTGCGGAACTCGGGGTTCGCGGCCAGGGGCCGCACGGCGTCGTCGAGCAACTCCTGGACGACGGCGGCCGGATCGCCCGCCCCCTCGGCCGCCTTGGCTTGGGTGTCGGGGTCGACGGCGTCCACCAGTCCCCGCACCACCTCCCGCACCATGGTGCCGGCCACAGCGTCCAACTCGGCCCGCTCGGCGTCGGTGAGGTCCAGCTCCAGCTTCGCCAACCTCGACGCCAACGTGGCGGTCTCCGCCTCGGTGAGGGACAGGGTGGCGGCCTTGTCCAGAAGTTGCTTCAGGGACACGCCCTTGTCCCGGTTCAGGGGCGGGTCCACGAAGTCGTGCTCGGTGACCCCCACGGCGTCCACCAGCACGAACCGGGTCTTCGCGGTGGCGTCCGGGGTGACGGCCTGGAAGTCCGCCCCCGGGATGGTCCGCGCCCCCCGGCCCTTCATCTGCTCGAAGTACTGCGCACTGCGCACGTCCCGCATGAAGAACACGCACTCCAAGGGTTTGACGTCGGTGCCGGTGGCGATCATGTCCACCGTCACCGCGATCCTGAGACTCGGTGAGGTGCGGAAGGCCTGCAACTGGGCCTTGGGGTCGCGGGCGTTGTAGGTGATCTTCGCGGCGAAGTCGTTGCCCTTGCCGAACACCTGCCGCACTGTGGTGACGGTCTCCTCCGCGTGGGCGTCGTCCTTGGCGAAGATCAGCGTCTTGGGCACCGTGGACCTGCCGGGGAAGATCTCGGTGAACAACCTGTCCCGGAAGGTCTCCAGGACGAGGCGGATCTGGGAGCGGGCGGTCACCGCCCGGTCCAGCTGGGTGTTGGCGTACTCCAGGTCCTCGTCCAGTGCCTCCAGGCGCTGCACGCGGGTGCGGCGGTCCACCTTCGGCACGATGGTGCCGGCGTCGATGGTGGAGCCCTGTTGGGAGATCTCGGTGCGGATGCGGTACAGGTCGAAGTCCACGTTCACCCCGTCCGCCACCGATTGCGGGTAGGTGTACTCCGAGACCAGGTTCTGGCGGAAGAAGGCGAACGTCTGCTTCCCCGGGGTGGCCGTCAGCCCGACGACGTGGGCGTCGAAGTACTCCAGTACGCCCCGCCAGACCCCGTAGATCGACCTGTGTGCCTCGTCCACGATCACCAGGTCGAACGCCTCCGGGGGCAGGGACGGGTTGTAGGCCACGGTTACCGGCTCGTCGGGGACGTAGCCGTCCAGGCCGGGGTCGTCCTCGGCGGTGACCTCCTCGTTCTTCAGTACCTTGAAGACCCGTTGGATCGTGGAGATCACCACGTTCGAGGAGCCCAGCATGCCCGCGCTGGTGAGCTTGTCCGCGTTGTAGATCTCGGAGAACCGGCGGCCGTCATCCGGGGTGCGGTAGTTCTGGAACTCCGCCAGCGTCTGGTCCGCGAGGTTGTTCCGGTCCACCAGGAACAGCACCCGGGAGAACCCGCCGTGGCGCAGCAGCCGGTACGCCAACGTCACCGCCGTGAAGGTCTTGCCCGCCCCGGTCGCCATCTGCACCAGCGACCTGTCGAACCGCTGCTCCGCCAG
>RZYE01000233.1 GCA_009930425.1 Actinomycetota bacterium
GGGCGCCCACTTCGACCTCACCACCGGGCGCTGGGTCTCGGGCACCTTCCGCACCGCCATGCCGCGCATCGACGCCATCGCGGACATGGGCTTCGACGTCCTGTACCTCACGCCCGTCCATCCGATCGGGACCACCAACCGCAAGGGCCGGAACAACTCCCTCAACGCGCGGCCCGGTGACCCGGGCTCGCCGTACGGCATCGGCTCCTCCGAGGGCGGGCATGACGCGATCCACCCCGAGCTCGGAACCTTCGAGGACTTCGACGCGTTCGTGGCCCACGCCCGCAGCCGCGGGATGGAGGTCGCCCTCGACATCGCCCTGCAGTGCTCGCCGGACCACCCCTGGGTGACGGAGCACCCGGAGTGGTTCACCACGAGGGCGGACGGCACGATCGCCTACGCCGAGAACCCGCCGAAGAAGTACCAGGACATCTACCCACTGAACTTCGACAACGACCCCGAGGGCATCTACGTCGCGATCCGCGACATCCTCGAACTCTGGGTGTCGCACGGCGTGACCCTGTTCAGGGTGGACAATCCCCACACCAAGGCCCTCAGCTTCTGGCAGCGCCTGCTCGCCGAGTTCCGCGAGAACCACCCGGAGGTCGTGTTCCTGGCGGAGGCCTTCACGCGCCCGGCCATGATGCGCACCCTCGGCACCGTCGGGTACCACCAGTCGTACACGTACTTCGCGTGGCGCAACACCAAGCAGGAGCTCGCCGAGTACCTGGCCGAGGTGTCCACGGAGACCAGCCACCTCCTGCGGCCCGCCTTCTGGCCGACCACCCACGACATCCTGACGCCGTTCATGCAGCAGGGCGGGACCGCGGCCTTCGCGCTCAGGGCCGTCCTCGCGGCGACGGGTTCGCCGACCTACGGCATCTACTCCGGCTACGAACTGGTCGAGAACATCGCCCGCCCGGGGGTCGAGGAGCAGATCGACAACGAGAAGTACGAGTTCAAGCCGCGGGACTGGGGCCGGGCGGACGCGACGGGCATCGCGCTCCTGCTCGGCACGCTCAACCGGATCCGCCGGGAGCACCCTGCGTTGCAGCAGCTGCACCGGCTCACGGTCCATCCCACCTCGAACGACTCGGTCCTCGCCTACTCGAAGAGGATCGACGCGGAGTTCTCGCCCACAGGTGAGGACGACACGGTGCTCGTCGTGGTGAACCTCGATCCGTTCCTCACCCACGAGTCACTGATCTACCTGGACATGGAGGCACTCGGGCTGGACGACAACGAGTCGTTCCGCGTGATCGACGAGCTGAACGGCGAGGAGCATCACTGGGGACCCACCGCGTGGGTGCGCCTCGACCCGCGCGCCCAGACCGCCCACATCATGACGGTGAAGCCGCTGTGAGCCAGCGCATCCCGGTCACGGTCCCCACCACCGCGATCCTCGCAACCGTCCGCAACCACGGGCGCACCCCCGTCCAGCCGGACCCGGAGTGGTTCAAGACGGCAGTCTTCTACGAGGTGCTGCTGCGGGCCTTCGCCGATTCCGACGGAGACGGCACCGGCGACCTGCGGGGCCTCATCGATCACCTCGACTACCTCGCCTGGCTGGGCGTCGACTGCCT
Source organism: Actinomycetota bacterium (assembly GCA_009930425.1). Classification (GTDB taxonomy): domain Bacteria; phylum Actinomycetota; class Actinomycetes; order Actinomycetales; family Actinomycetaceae; genus UBA1383. Next base: position 1,584 of record RZYE01000233.1, read on the forward strand.
GTGGCTGCCGCCGTTCTACCCCTCACCCATGCGGGACGGCGGCTACGACGTCTCCGACTACACGTCGATCGCCTCCCAGTACGGGACGGTGGAGGACTTCACCGAGTTGATGGAGGCCGCCCACGAGCGGGGCATGCGGGTGATCGTCGACCTCGTCATGAACCACACGTCGGACGCACACCCGTGGTTCCAGTCCTCCCGCTCCGACCCGACCGGACCCTACGGCGACTTCTACGTCTGGACCGACGACAACACCGAGTACTCGGACGCCCGGATCATCTTCGTGGACACCGAGGTGTCCAACTGGACCTTCGACCCGGTGCGCCGGCAGTACTTCTGGCACCGGTTCTTCTCCCACCAGCCGGACCTCAACTTCGAGAACCCGGACGTGCAACGCGCGCTGTTCGACGTGGTGCGCCACTGGTGCAGGATCGGCGTGGACGGGTTCCGCCTGGATGCCATCCCCTACCTGTTCGAGGAGGAGGGCACCAACTGCGAGAACCTCCCCCAGACCCACGAGTTCCTCCGCTCGTTGCGCGCGATGGTCGATGAGGAGTTCCCGGGCACGATCATGCTCGCGGAGGCCAACCAGTGGCCGCACGACGTGGTCGAGTACTACGGCACGGAGGACGAGCCCGAGTGCCACATGTGCTTCCACTTCCCGGTCATGCCGCGCCTGTACTACGCGCTGCGGGACCAGAAGGCCCGCGCGATCGAGCACATCCTCGCCGACACCCCCGAGATCCCCTCGCACGGCCAGTGGGGCACATTCCTGCGCAACCACGACGAGTTGACCCTCGAGATGGTCACCTCCGAGGAGCGTGCCGCCATGTACGGCTGGTACGCGGAGGACCCACGCATGCGGGCGAACGTCGGCATCCGGCGGCGCCTCGCAACCCTCCTCGGCAACTCCCGTGCGGAGATCGAACTCGCCCATGCCCTCCTCCTGTCACTCCCCGGCAGCCCGTGCCTGTACTACGGCGACGAGATCGGGATGGGTGACAACATCTGGCTCCCTGACCGGGACTCGGTCCGCACGCCGATGCAGTGGACGCCGGACCGGAACGCGGCCTTCTCCGTGGCGGACCCCGGCAAGCTCTACCTGCCGCCCATCCAGTCCCTCGTGCACAACTTCACCGCCGTGAACATCGAGGCCCAGCTCGCCACGCCCACGTCGCTGCTGCACTGGCTGCGCGGCATGCTCGAGATCCGCAGGGCCCACCCGGTGTTCGGGAACGGGTCTGCCGAGATCCTGCCCTCCAGCCACGAGGCGGTGCTGGCCTACCTGCGGCGCAACAAGGAGGAGACCGTCCTGTGCGTCGCGAACCTCGCGAACACCGCGAGGGCGGCGACGGTGACGTTGCCCGGCCTCGGGGGCGCCACCGTGCGCGACGCCTTCGGGGGGGCCGAGTTCCCGCCGGTCCCGAAGGACGGCAGGTTCACGCTCACCATGGGCGCACGCGACTTCTTCTGGCTGGTGGTGTCGAAGTGACCCCGGACCTGCGCGAACTGCTCACCGAGTGGCTGCCCCGGCAACGGTGGTACTCGACCAAGAACGCCGATCCACGGATCACCGCCCTCGACGTCGAGGTGCTCGCCACGACGGGCGGGATCCACGTCGCACGCGCGATGGTCTGCGACGAGGCATCCGGTTCCCCCGTCGTGTACCAGGTTCCGCTGACACTGCACCGCGACCGCGCCAGCCTGCCCGAGAAGGCGCTGATCGGCGTGTCCTCCGACGGCTGGGTCTACGACGG
>RZYE01000033.1 GCA_009930425.1 Actinomycetota bacterium
CGAGGACGTGCCGGCGTTGGCCGCCAGGAGGTCGATCCACGGCTGCGGCGCGACGGCGTCGTACTCGCCCCGCAGGATGGTGACGGGGCACGGGACCTGCTGGATCCGCTCCTCGATCGGGTAGTTCATCATGTGGGGCAGCACCGAGAAGAACCACTCCGGCCCGGTGGACAGGTAGGCGGACACCGCGATGCGGCGGATCGCCGAGGGCTCGTGGCGCGAGGACTGCAGGAAGCGCCAGACGAGCGGGAGGAGCCGCCGTTCCCGGTGGTTGACCGGGGGGCCGATGAGCACGGCCCCCGTCTCGTCCACGAAGTGGCCGATGTTCTCGCCCCCGGCGAGGAGCTCGGTGACCACCTGGGCCCCCATGGAGTGGCCCACGAGGACCGGTCGGTCGAGGGCGAGCTGTCCGACGATCGCGTCGAGCGCGGCGGCGAACCCGGCAATCGTGAGGGGTACGCGCGGGCGGGGGAGCCGGGCGAACCCGGGCAGGTCGATGAGGTAGACGTCGCCCGTGCGGGACAGCTCCTCGGCGAGCGGCACGAAGTAGCGGGAGGAGACCCCGATGCCGTGCACGAGCACGAAGTCCGGGTCGGCGGAGTTGTGGCCGAACGGCGTGGGCAGGCCGTGCGGGCCGGGGAGGTAGTGCACCCGCAGCCAGTGCCCCGTGCGCGTCCGTACCACGGTCGGGACCATGTGTCCCAGCGGGTCGTCGCGCCGCCAGAAGGGCCGTGCGTCGATGCGTGGCGATCGCCACACGCGCCAGTCGAAGCTCACTCGCCCTCCCGGAGCCATGCGTCCACGCCGGCGTTCATCCGGCGCTTGGCGTCCTCATCCGCGAAGGACGCGTCGATCGAGTATCTCGCGAGCGTGGCCAGTTCGTGGTCCGTGAAGCCGCTCGACCTCGCGGCCTCGTACTGGTCGACGAGACGGGAGTGGAAGAGGAGGGGGTCGTCGGCGCCGAGCGCCAGGTGGAGGCCGGCGTCGAAGAGCCGACGGAGCGGCACCGACCCGAGGGACGGGTACACCCCGAGGGACACGTTGGACGCCGGACACACCTCCAGCGCGATCCCGTCGGCCGCGAGGTGCTCGAGGAGCGCGGGGTCCTCGCTGGCGCGCACCCCGTGGCCGAGCCGCGTGGGGCCCAGGTGAGCGACGACGTCGCGCACGTGCTCCGGGCCCAGCAGCTCGCCCGCGTGCGGCACCGTCGGCAGCCCGGCGCGCCGGACGATCGCGAAGGCCGGCGCGAAGTCGGACGTGGTCCCCCGGCGCTCGTCGTTGGACAGCCCGAAGCCCACCACGTCGCCCGGCCCCTGGCCGGCGTGCCGTACCGCGAGGCGGGCCAGCGTGCGCGCGTCCAGGGGGTGGCGGATCCGGGAGGCGGCGACGACGATGCCCACCTCCACCCCGGTGTCGCGGCTCGCCCGGCGCGCCTCGTCGAGGATGATCTCGAGGGCCGGCGTGAGGCCGCCCACGTGGGGGGCGTAGGAACTCGGCTCGACCTGGAGCTCGAGGCGGTTCGAGCCCTCGGCGGCGTCGTCGATCGCTGCCTCCCGCACCACCCGGCGGATCGCGGCCTCGCCTCGAACCACCGCCCGCGCGGCGTCGTACTGGCGCTGGAAGCGGAACCATCCCCGCTGGTCCGCCGGGACCCGGAGGGGGTCGGCGTCCGTGATGGCCGCAGGCAGCCGGATCCCCCGCTCCTCAGCCATCGCGACCAGCGACGTCAGGCGCAGCGACCCCGTGAAGTGGAGGTGCAGGTGTGCCTTCGGGAGCCTGGTCAGGTCGCGCATCAGGTCCATCCTCCCCCGTTGGGGCGGGGCCCGCGCGGGACGGCACACCCATCTCGTGGTGAACTTGTACGCATGGAGCCGATGAGCGAACCCGAGCAGGTCGACCTCCTCACCGGTCCGGGTGCGGGGACGATCCTCGAGGCGGCGCTCGGCACCGAGGGCGCGACCATCATGCGATGGGAGGTGCACGCGCTCCACCACCGGCCCTCTGCCGGGGTCTCGGTCGGGTACACCCTGCAGGTGAGGGACTCCGGCGGGGCCGAGGCCTCCCAGTACGTCTGCGCGACCACCTCCCGGCTCACGGACGAGGGGGCGCCCGGCCTCGTGCGGCTCGACCACCCCAGCGGGCGGGTGACCGTGCACGTCTGGCGCCACCCGCACGACCCGGAGCTCCCCGCACTGCCGCCCGCCTGCGACGCGCGGACGATGTCGAGGGCGCTGGGACGGGACGTCGCGGTCCACATGGTCGCCTACCGGCCCACCCGGCGCTGCGTGCTGAAGCTCAGCGACGGCGAGGCGGCGCGTGCCTTCGTCAAGGTGGTCCGCCCCCGCGTCCTGCCCGACCTGGTGGGCCGCCACGAGCTCCTCACCGGGGCCGGGGTCCCCGCCCCGCGCGTGCTGCACCACGACCCTGACGGCCTCGTCGTGCTCTCGCCGGCATCCGGCACCCCGCTCGCCAACTACCTCGCGCGCGGGCTGGACGATCCGGTCGCCACCTTCGACGCCACGATGTCCGTCCTCGACCGGTTGCCGTCCGGAGTGCTCTCGCTCAAGCGGCACCCGAGCTGGTCCGAGCGCGTCGACCACTACGCGCACGCCGCGGCGACCGCGCTGCCGGAGCGCGCCGAGCAGGCACGCTGGATCGCGGGGGCGGTCGGCCGGGCCATGGACGACGCCGATGCGGGGCCGGTGGTGCCCACCCACGGCGACTGGTACGAGGCGAACATCTTCATGGCGGACCCGACGGCCGTCAGCTCGATCCTCGACGTGGACTCGGTGGGACCCGGTCACCGGGTGGATGACATCGCCTGCCTCCTCGGACACGTCAGCGTCCTGCCACACCTCGCCCCCGACGTCTACCCGCACGTCCCCGCGATCCTCGACGCGTGGTGGGGACGCGCGATCGAGTCCGTCGACGCCCGCTCGCTGGCGGCCCGCAGCGCCGCCGTGACGCTCTCGCTCGTGGCGGGTGCCCGGAAGCCCGGCGACGACGATTCCTGGCGTGAGGACGCCCTCGGTCGGGCCGACGAGGCCGCGCGATGGCTGGGGCGTGCCGGTCAGTCGGTGCGGTAGTCGATGACGAGCCGGACCGGGTCCGTGAGCGTGAAGACCCGGAACGGGACCTCATCCTCCAGGCCGATGAGCACCTGCAGCTGGCCCTCGAAGATACCCGACACGTGGATCTCCTCCACCTCGTCGAGGTCATCCACCTCGATCCTCCCCGAGGCCAGGACGGTGTCGTACTCGGACTCCTCCGGATAGCGCAGGCCCGTGATGACCACCTCGGAGACGGCATCTCCGTCGAGGTCGATCTCCTGGCCCCGCGGGTCGTCGATGGCGGCGTCCACGTGGGCGACACGCCAGCCGGGCGTGCCCGTCCCGGTGAAGTCGAACACGACCCGGTCGAAACCGTCGTGTTCGCCGGTGCGCACGGCAACCGGCAGCAGGCCACCCCCACCTCCCGGGAAGTCGGGCGACTGCTGGGCCGCCGCGGAGAAGTCGTCCCCGGGATCCTCGGTCTCGGTGGCAGGTGCCGCCGTGGAGGGCGTGGGGGACGGTGACGTGCCGGTGGGCGACGGCGTCGCCGTCGCGGTCGCCGTGGCCGATGCCGGGGCAGAGGTGGGCGTCGTCGTGCCCGACGGGCCGTCGCCGCAGGCGGCGAGCGCCAGCGTGAGGGCGGCGAGGGCCACGATTCCAGTCGCGTGTCGCTGCATGGTGCCTCCTGGGGCCCCACGATAGTCCGGCCCGGGCAATGACAGGCCTCGATGAGAGAGTTCTCATCCTGGTCTCCCGCTGGGCTCATCCGGGTCCGCGAGGCTGGTGGAGGACGAGGAGGATGGGATGAAGCTCAGGACCCCGTGGATCGTGACCGGCAGCCTCGCTGCCCTGGCTGCCGCCGGTGGCATCGGGGCGGCGCTCGCAGAGCCGGCGGAGGAGCGCGAGCTGACGCCGGTGACCACGCGGCCGGTCGCTCCTGCGTCCTCCGCGGTGGGCGGATCGCCCACGCCCATGACCGACCCGAGCTCGCCGGGCTCCTCGGCGCTCACCGCCGCGAGTCCCGCCGCGTCCCCCGTGGCGGTGAGTGCGGCCTCTCCCGTCGTGGTGAGCGCGCCGTCCCCGGCCCGTGCGCCCGCCCCCGCGCCGGCCGTGAGCCCGGCGAGCGCCGATTCCGGCTGGAGCGCGCCGAGCGCCGATTCCGGATGGAGCGCGCCGAGCGCCGATTCCGGCGACTGACTCAGGAGGGCTCGGTCAGCCGGTAGCCCATTCCCCGGACCGTGACGAGTCGCTCGGCCCCGATCTTCCGGCGCAGGTAGCGCACGTACACGTCCACGACATTGGACCCGGGATCGAAGTCGTAGCCCCAGACCCTGGACAGGAGCTGCTCCCGGGAGAGCACCTGCTCGGGGTGGGTGAGGAAGGTCTCGAGGAGGGCAAACTCCCGCGCGCTGAGTTCCACCCTCCTGCCGGCGACGGTGGCCTGGCGGGTGCGGACGTCGAGGCTCAGGTCGCCGTGACTGAGGGTGACGGCGTCCTCGACCGGTGCGGTGGGACGCAGGCGGAGCCGGACGCGGGCGAGCAGCTCCTCGAAGCGGAACGGCTTCGCCATGTAGTCGTCGGCGCCGCCCTCGAGGCCCGCCACCGTGTCGGTCACGGAGGCTCGTGCCGTCAGGATGATCACCGGCGTACGGGACCCGGCCTCCCGCATCCGGCGTAGCACCTCGAAGCCGTCGATGTCGGGCAGGCCGATGTCGAGCACCACGAGGTCGTAGCCGCCCGTGACGGCGTGGGCGAGGCCCTCCGCACCGGTCCCCACCGTCGTCGGCTGGTACCCGGAGGAACGCAGGCCCTTCGCCACGAACGTCGAGATTCCGGGCTCGTCCTCGATCACAAGGATGTTGGCCATGGTCGTCCTCCCTCTGCTCCCACTCTAGGACTCCGGTTCCGGTTCGACCGGCACGACGATCGTGAAGGTGGAACCGATGCCCTCGGCGGACTCGAGGTCGACCCTGCCCTCGTGCGCGTCCGCGATCGCCACGACGATCGGCAGCCCGAGGCCGGCGCCGCCGCGGTCGTGCCCTGCCTGCGTGAACCGCTGGAAGATGCGTTCCCTGTCCTCCTCGGCCACCCCGGCCCCGTGGTCGGTCACCCAGAGCCGGAGCGTCCCGTCCGTGAGCGAGCTCCCGATCTCCACGCGGGAACCGGCCTCCGAGAACTTCACGGCGTTGGCGGCCAACTGCAGCCACGCCTGGGTGAGCCGCTGGTCGTCGACATCCACCACCCCGTGGGCGGCGGCGACGAGGCGCCATGCCCGGTCGCCGAGCTGCTGGGCGTGCTCGAAGACGCCCCGCGTCAGGTCGTGGACATCCGTGGCACGGCGCACGGTGAAGTCGGGGCGCCCGGACTTCGCGAGGAGGACGAGGTCGTCCGCGAGGCGGTGCATCCGGTCGAGCTCCTCGAGCGTCAGCGCCCGGGTCTCCGCCGCATCCACGGGGTCCGTGGGGTCCATCAGCTCAAGGTGACCCCGGACCACCGTGATGGGGGTGCGCAGCTCGTGGCCGGCGTCGTCGAGCAGTTGGCGCTGGGAGGCGAAGGCGCCCTCGAGCCGGTCCACCATCCCGTTGAAGGAGCGCGCCAGCTCGGCGAGGTCGTCCTCGCCGCGGACCGGCAGCCGGAGCGAGAGGTCGGACTCCGAGATCCTGGCGGAGATCTCGCGGAGTTCACGGACCGGGCGGAGCAGGCGTCCGGCCATGAGCCAGCCCACCACGCTGAGGAGCAGCAGGGCGAGCACCGCGATGACGGCGTAGCTGCGGACCACCTGGACGACATCGGCCTGTTCCGCGGCGCGGTCGTACGCCAGGACCAGGGCTCCGGGAGTGGACTCGCCGACCTGGACCGGGATGACCGCGAAGCGGTAGTCGGAGCGTGCCGTGGTGACGGACGAGATGAACGCGCGATCGCCGGTCGTGAGCGGGGCGATGTGTCGCACGAGGTCCGGGTCCTCCCCGAAGTCGAGCGTGGGGCGTGCCTGCTGGTAGCGGAGCTCTCCTGCCACGAAGGCGACGATCGCCTCGTTCTCGGCCGGTACCTCGTTTCCCATCGCGGCGAAGAGGAGGTCATCGGTCGTCGCGTACGCCTGCCCGGTGGCCGGATCCACCGCCGTCGTGGCGAACGTGGTGAACTCCTCCGCGGTGCGCTCCAGGGTGGTGTCGAGGGAGGTGTCCACCCGTTCGTGCTGGAAGATCCACAGTGCGAGTCCGGCAGCGAGCAGCGCCAGTGCCGTGAGTGCGACCGTGAGCAGCATGATCCGGCCGCGGACGTCGAGCCTGCGCGTCATCAGTCGTCCTCTCCGTCATCCCAGTCGTCCCCGTCGTCGTCATCGTCGTCGTCGTCGACCACGACCGGCGGGTTGACCGGCACCCTCGCAGGGGGAGGGGCCGTGGGGGATGCCTCCGGCGACGGCGTCGGTTCCGGCTCCGTCGGGGACGGCATCGGTGGCGTGGGACCGGCGTCGACGACGACACGGGTGCCGAGTTCGCTGTCGGGCGGTGGTGCCACCAGCTGCGCCACGGCCGCACCCATGCCGAGGAGGCCGAGGGTGATGGCGGCCCCGACGAGGAGCGAGTAGACGCGGTCCACGCCTCCAGTGTGGCCCACTCGCATGAGAGGGACATGAGACGGCGGTGGGGCGCGGGAGTCACCCGCGCCCCACCGGCATCACGCCAGCAGGCGCTGGATCCTCCCGACGCCCTCGAGCAGGTCGTCGTCCGCCAGCGCGTAGCTCAGGCGGAGGAAGCCGGAGGGGCCGAACGCCTCGCCCGGCACCACGGCCACCTCGACCTGGTCGAGGATGAGGGCCGCGAGTTCACTCGACGTCGTCGGGACGGTGCCCCGGATCTCCCGTCCCAGCACGCCCGCCACGGACGGGTAGGCGTAGAAGGCGCCCCTGGGGGTGGGGACCTCGACGCCGTCGATCGCGCGGAGCATCTCCACCATGGTGCGCCGCCGGCGGTCGAACGCGCTGCGCATGCGTGCCACCGCCGACAGGTCGCCGGTGACGGCGGCCAGCGCGGCGTGCTGGGCCACGTTGCAGACGTTGGACGTCAGGTGGGACTGCAGGTTGGTCGCGGCCTTGATGACGTCGGTGGGCCCGGTCATCCAGCCCACCCGCCAGCCCGTCATCGCGTAGGTCTTGGCGACGCCGTTGAGGACGATCGTGGTGTCGACGAGGTCCGGGACCACCTTCAGGATCGCCGTGGAGACGGCGTCGTCGTACACCAGGTGCTCGTAGATCTCGTCGGTGATGACCCACACGCCCCTTCGCAGCGCCCACTCGCCGATCGCGGTGAGGGCCTCCGGCGGGTAGACGGCACCCGTGGGGTTGGACGGGCTGCAGAGGAGGAGGGCCTTGGTGCGCGGCGTCAGCGCGGCCTCCAGTTGCTCGACCGTGACCAGGTAGTCCTGCTCCGGTCCGGCGAAGACCTCGACGGGCTCGCCGCCCGCGAGGCGGATCGCCTCCGGGTAGGTGGTCCAGTACGGCGCGGGAAGGATCACCTGGTCGCCCGGGTCGACGACGGCGGCGAAGGCCTGGTACACGGCCTGCTTCCCGCCGTTGGTGACGAGGACGTTCGACGCGGCCACGTCGTAGCCGGCGTCGCGCGCGGTCTTCGCCGCGACCGCCTCCCGCAGGACCGGGAGTCCCTGGGCCGGGGTGTAGCGGTGGTTGACGGGGTTGCGGGCCGCGGCGATCGCGGCCTCCACGATGTAGTCCGGGGTCGGGAAGTCGGGCTCTCCGGCCCCGAAGCCGATCACTGGCCGGCCCTGGGCCTTGAGCGCCTTGGCCTTCGCATCGACGGCCAGGGTGGCCGATTCCGCGATGGCCGCGAGGCGGGCAGATACTCTGGGTTTGGCGTTGGTGCTCACGCCCGCAATGGTGGCAGACCACGGCGGAGCCCATGCGGGACCACCAGTCCGTGGACGCGTGCGATCGCAGTGCCGGGTGGGCGTGCACGTGCCGTCGCGGGGCCGTACACTCGTCTGGGTCCTGCGAGGCACCAAGTTCGACCGTGCCCTCGCGGTGGGGTAGGATCGAGAGCCGCGTGCCCTTGGGTGCGCGGGAACAATAGGGCAGTGGCGCAATTGGCAGCGCACCGGTCTCCAAAACCGGCGGTTGTGGGTTCGAGTCCCTCCTGCCCTGCAGGGTGCAGCACGGCTGCGACATCTGGCGGCACGCCGCCCCCCCGAGATCGAGGACTGAGGAACGTATGAGCGAGAGCGGGACGCCCCGGAAGGTGGGCCCGGCCGCCGCCAAGCAGCGGGGGCTGTTCGCGCGCATCGCCCTCTTCCTGCGGCAGATCGTCGCCGAGCTCCGGAAGGTCGTGCGCCCGTCCCGGACGGAGCTGTGGACGTTCTTCATCGTGGTCATCGTGTTCGTCCTGGCGATCATGGCGTTCGTCGGCGTGCTGGACTTCGCCTTCGGCCAGGTCGTGCTGTTCATCTTCGGAACCTGACACCTGAAGAAAGCTGGTCAATTCCTTGCCTGAAGACCTTGAGACCACCTCCGGCGCCCCGGAGGATGTCGCGCTGCCCACGGACGGATCCGCTGACGAGGGTGCGACGTCCGATGCTGCGACCGCGGAGGTGACCGCCGAACTGGACCCCGCGGAGCAGTTCCGCGCGGAGCTGCGTTCGCTCCCGGGGAAGTGGTACGTGGTGCACTCCTACGCCGGCTACGAGAAGCGCGTCAAGCAGAACCTCGAGTTCCGCATCCAGTCCCTCAACATGGAGGACCACATCTTCCAGGTGGAGGTGCCCATGGAGGAGGTGGTCGAGATCAAGAATGCCCAGCGCAAGCTGGTGACCCGCGTCCGGATCCCCTCCTACGTCCTGGTCCGCATGGAGATGAACAACGACTCGTGGGGCGCGGTGCGCCACACCCCGGGAGTGACCGGGTTCGTCGGCAACTCGCACGACCCGGTGCCGCTCAGCGAGGACGAGGTCTTCTCGATGCTGGCGCCCGCGCGGACGAAGGCGCCCGCGTCGGCACCCAAGTCCGCGGCCGGCGGTGGCAAGGCGGCGAAGGCGGTGGAGGTCGAGTTCGAGATCGGTGAGTCGGTCACGGTCACCGACGGTCCGTTCGAGACCCTTCCCGCGACGATCTCGGAGATCAGCCCCGAGAACCAGAAGCTCAAGGTGCTCGTCTCGATCTTCGGCCGCGAGACCCCGGTCGAACTCTCGTTCTCTCAGGTCGCGAAGATCTGAGCGACCCGGGCGGCAGCCCCGCCCGAGGCACAGTCAACACAGGTAAGGACCCGAAATGCCTCCCAAGAAGAAGAAGGTGGCCGGCCTGATCAAGCTGCAGATCCAGGCTGGTGCCGCCACCCCGGCGCCACCGATCGGACCGGCGCTCGGTCAGCACGGCGTGAACATCATGGAGTTCTGCAAGGCGTACAACGCCGCGACGGAATCCCAGCGCGGCAACGTGATCCCCGTGGAGATCACGGTCTACGAGGACCGCTCCTTCACGTTCATCACGAAGACCCCGCCCGCTGCCGAACTCATCAAGAAGGCCGCCGGCGTGTCCAAGGGCTCGCCCACCCCGCACACCACGAAGGTCGCGAAGCTGACCAGGGACCAGGTGCGCGAGATCGCCCAGACGAAGCTCGTCGACCTGAACGCGAACGACGTCGACGCCGCCGCCAAGATCATTGCCGGCACCGCCCGCTCGATGGGCATCACCGTCGAGGACTGATAACCCGGCCGTGAACGGCCGGAAGTGGAAGGGCCGCGCGGGCCCGCACCACGACTGCGAAGGAGAAGCAGATGACAACGCGCAGCAAGACCTACAGGAAGCTCTCGGAGAAGATCCACCCGGGCGTGCTGTACTCGCCCCTCCAGGCCGTGCGCCTGGCCAAGGAGACGTCGACCACGAAGTTCGACTCCACCGTCGAGGTCATGTACCGCCTCGGCGTCGACCCCCGCAAGGCTGACCAGATGGTGCGAGGCACCGTCTCCCTGCCGCACGGCACTGGCAAGACCGCTCGGGTCCTGGTCTTCGCCGTCGGCGAGCGGGCGCAGCAGGCGATCGACGCGGGTGCGGACGAGGTCGGTGGCGACGAGTTGATCGCGAAGGTGGCGGGTGGCTACACGGACTTCGACGCCGCCGTCGCCACGCCCGACATGATGGGCAAGGTCGGCCGGCTCGGCCGCATCCTCGGACCCCGCGGCCTCATGCCGAACCCGAAGACCGGCACCGTCACGATGGACGTGGCCAAGGCGGTGACCGACATCAAGGGCGGCCGGATCGAGTTCCGCGTGGACCGTCACGGGAACCTCGCCTTCATCATCGGCAAGACGTCGTTCGACGAGAAGCAGCTGGTCGAGAACTACGCCGCGGCCCAGGAGGAGATCATCCGCCACAAGCCCGCGACGTCCAAGGGCCGCTACATCCTCAAGGCGACGATGTCGACCACGATGGGTCCCGGAATCCCGGTCGACCCCACCAGGACGCGAAACCTCCTCAGCGAGGACGCCTCCTGACCCGCGCGGCCCGGCCCTCCTCGGGCCGGGCCCTCGCCGCGTGAACCTCGTCACGCATCGACGGTTTGGCCGGCCGGCCCAGTACGGGTAGGCTGGCATCTGCCCAAGACCGCTGGTCCCCACTCCGGTGGGGCCAAGTCCGAATCCGGAACCCGCGCAGGCGAACGAGCTCCCGAGCCCCGTGCGCCCTTGCGCCGGGGCTCTCGTCATTCGGATCGACCGGCGTCACACAACGGAAGGAGAGGCCATGGCGAGGCCTGACAAGGCAGCTGCTGTTGCCGAGCTCGCGGAGTCGATCCGCGGGTCCTCCGCCGTGCTCCTGACCGAATACCGTGGCCTGAGCGTCAGCAAGCTCAAGGACCTCCGACGTTCGCTCAGTGGCACCGCGACCTACGTCGTGGCGAAGAACACCCTTGCGTCGATCGCGGCACGGGAGGCGGGGATCGGCGAGATCTCCGAGCTCCTCACGGGCCCGACCGCCCTGACCTTCGTCAGCGGCGAGCCGCCGGTGGCGGCCAAGGCGCTCAAGGACTTCGCCAAGGCGAACCCCCAGCTCGTGATCAAGGGCGGTGCGCTCGAAGGCCGGATCCTCTCCGCCGAGGACGTCATCAAGCTTGCCGAGCTCGAATCACGCGACGTGCTGCTCGCCAAGACCGCGGGGGCCCTCAAGGCCTCGCTGTTCCAGGCTGCGTACGTCTTCACCGCGCCCGCCTCCAAGGCAGTGCGCACCATCGAGGCCCTGCGCGAGAAGCAGGCTGCCGAGGCCTGACAAGGCCCCGTCAATGTGAACCAACCCTGCTCGCGTAGCAGAACAACGGAAGGAACGCCACCATGGCGAAGCTCACCACCGACGAGCTCATCGAGGCATTCAAGGAGCTCTCCCTCATCGAGCTCTCCGAGTTCGTGAAGAAGTTCGAGGAGGTCTTCGAGGTCACCGCTGCCGCCCCGGCCGCCGTCGCCGTCGCCGGCCCGGCTGCCGCTGCCGCCGAGGAGGAGGTCGAGGAGAAGGACTCCTTCGACGTCGTGCTCGAGGCGATCGGCGACAAGAAGATCCAGGTCATCAAGGAGGTGCGGACACTGACCTCCCTCGGCCTGAAGGAGGCCAAGGACCTCGTGGACTCCGCGCCGAGCGTCGTCCTCGAGGGCGTCAACAAGGAAGCGGCCGACAAGGCCAAGGAGGTCCTGGAGGGCGCCGGGGCGACCATCGTCCTCAAGTAGCACCACGCGACACGCGCGACGAGGCCCGCACCCGGGGTGCGGGCCTCTTCGCGCGGACCCGACCGGTTGGACATGGCCGGTCGCACCAATTAGACTGTCGCTTTGCGCTGACCACGACCCCCTTTGCCCACCTGGGGTGAGGTCTGTCCGGCGCAGTGTGCACACAAAATCGCAGGGAAGGACACCCTTTGGCTGCCTCGCGCACCCCTTCTTCAGCCAAGTTCAACGAAACGGCCAGCCGCCGAGTATCTTTCGCGAAAATCCACGAGCCACTGCAGGCCCCTGACCTGCTCGGCCTCCAGACCGACAGCTTCGACTGGCTGCTCGGGAACGAGGCATGGCGCTCTCGTGTCGAGGACGCCCTCGCCAGCGGAGACCGCAACGTTCCCAGCACGTCGGGGCTCGAGGAGATCTTCGAGGAGATCTCCCCGATCGAGGACTTCGGCCAGACGATGTCGCTCTCGTTCCGCGACCATCGCTTCGAGCCTCCGAAGTACACGGCGGAGGAGTGCAAGGAGAAGGACTTCACCTATTCCGCGCCGCTATTCGTGACCGCGGAGTTCTCGAACTACACCACTGGTGAGATCAAGTCCCAGACGGTGTTCATGGGTGACTTCCCCCTGATGACCGAACGCGGCACCTTCATCATCAACGGGACCGAGCGCGTGGTGGTCTCGCAGCTCGTCCGCTCGCCCGGGGTGTACTTCGAGCGCCAGATCGACAAGACCTCGGACAAGGACATCTTCACCACCAAGGTCATCCCGTCGCGGGGTGCCTGGCTGGAGTTCGAGATCGACAAGCGGGACGCGGTGGGCGTGCGCATCGACCGCAAGCGCAAGCAGTCCGTCACCCACTTCCTGCGTGCACTGGGCATGACCGAGTCCGAGATCGCCGAGGAGTTCGCCGAGTACTCGGTGGTGCTCGAGACGCTCGAGAAGGACACGGTCAAGACCCAGGACGAGGCCCTCGTCGACATCTACAAGAAGGTCCGTCCCGGCGAGCCGCCGACGGTCGAGGCCGGGAAGAACCTCCTCGAGAACTACTACTTCAACCCGAAGCGCTACGACCTCGCGAAGGTGGGCCGCTACAAGATCAACAAGAAGCTCGGCCTGGAGGCGGAACTCTCCGTGTCCGTGCTGCGCCTCGAGGACATCGTCGCGGCCGTGAAGTACCTCTGTGCACTCCACAAGGGCGCCGAGTCCATGCCGGGGATGCGAAACGGGGAGCAGGTCGACCTGCGCGTCGAGACCGACGACATCGACCACTTCGGCAACCGCCGCATCCGCGCCGTCGGCGAGCTCATCCAGAACCAGGTGCGCACCGGACTGTCCCGGATGGAGCGCGTGGTCCGCGAGCGCATGACCACCCAGGACGTCGAGGCGATCACGCCGACGACCCTGATCAACATCCGCCCCGTCGTCGCGTCCATCCGCGAGTTCTTCGGCACCTCGCAGCTGTCGCAGTTCATGGACCAGAACAACCCCCTCGCCGGCCTCACCCACAAGCGCCGCCTCTCGGCGCTGGGACCCGGCGGGCTCTCCCGTGACCGCGCGGGCATGGAGGTCCGGGACGTCCACCCCTCGCACTACGGCCGCATGTGTCCCATCGAGACCCCTGAGGGCCCGAACATCGGACTCATCGGCTCGCTGGCGACCTATGCGCGCATCAACCCGTTCGGCTTCGTCGAGACCCCGTACCGCAGGGTCGTCGGTGGTGTCGTGACGGACGAGGTGGTCTTCCTCACCGCGGACGACGAGGACCGGCACATCATCGCCCAGGCCTCCGCCCAGGTCGGCGAGGACGGACGCTTCATCGAGGACCACGTCCTCGTGCGCACCACGGGTGGTGAGCCGGCGCTCGTCCCGGTCGAGGAGGTCGACTACATGGACGTCTCCGCCCGGCAGATGGTGTCCGTGGCGACCGCCATGATCCCGTTCCTCGAGCACGACGACGCCAACCGCGCACTCATGGGCGCCAACATGCAGCGCCAGGCCGTCCCGCTGATCCGGTCGGAGGCGCCGCTCGTGGGCACCGGCATGGAGCACCGCGCGGCGGTCGACGCCGGCGACGTCGTCGTGGCCACCAAGTCCGGAGTCGTCACCGAGGTCTCGGCGGACAGCGTCCACGTGGCCGCCGACGACGGCATGAACCAGGTGTACCGGATCGCGAAGTTCCGCCGGTCCAACCAGGGCAACTCCTACAACCAGCGCGTGCTCGTCGAGGAGGGCCAGCGGGTCGAGGCCGGTGACGTTGTCGCCGACGGCCCCTCGACCGACAACGGCGAGCTCTCGCTCGGCCGCAACCTCCTGGTCGCGTTCATGTCGTGGGAGGGCTACAACTACGAGGACGCGATCATCCTCTCCCAGCGCCTCGTGGCGGACGACGTGCTCACCTCGATCCACATCGAGGAGCACGAGATCGATGCCCGCGAGACCAAGCTCGGGCCGGAGGAGATCACCCGGGACATCCCGAACGTCGCGGAGGACGTGCTCGCCAACCTGGACGAACGCGGCATCATCCGCATCGGCGCCGAGGTCACGTCCGGCGACATCCTCGTCGGCAAGGTCACCCCGAAGGGCGAGACCGAGCTGACGAGCGAGGAGCGCCTGCTCCGCGCGATCTTCGGCGAGAAGGCCCGCGAGGTGCGCGACACCTCGCTCAAGGTGCCCCATGGCGAGTCCGGCATCGTGATCGGCGTGCGCGAGTTCAACGCGGACGCCGATGACGAACTGCCCCCGGGCGTGAACCAGATGGTCCGGGTGTACATCGCACAGCGCCGGAAGATCACCGACGGCGACAAGCTGGCGGGCCGCCACGGAAACAAGGGCGTGATCTCCCGGATCCTGCCCGTCGAGGACATGCCGTTCCTCCCCGACGGCACGCCCGTCGACATCATCCTGAACCCGTTGGGCGTGCCGGGCCGTATGAACGTCGGCCAGGTCCTCGAACTCCACCTCGGCTGGATCGCGGCGCAGGGCTGGGACGCCTCCGAGGCTGCGGCACGCGGCCTGGAGTGGGTCAAGAACCTTCCCGAGGGTGCCCTCACCGGCGCACCCGGGGCGAAGGTCGCCACCCCGGTCTTCGACGGTGTCCACCCGGAGGAGCTCGCCGGGCTGCTGAGCTGCACGCTGCCGAACCGTGACGGGGACGTCATGGTGGACGAGCAGGGTAAGGCACGGCTGTTCGACGGCCGGTCCGGGGAGCCATTCCCGGACCCGGTCTCGGTCGGGTACATGTACATCCTGAAGCTGCACCACCTGGTGGAGGACAAGATCCACGCCCGGTCGACCGGCCCCTACTCGATGATCACCCAGCAGCCACTGGGCGGCAAGGCCCAGTTCGGCGGCCAGCGCTTCGGGGAGATGGAGGTGTGGGCCCTCGAGGCCTACGGTGCCGCCTACGCCCTCCAGGAGCTCCTGACCATCAAGTCGGACGACGTCACCGGACGCGTCAAGGTCTACGAGGCGATCGTCAAGGGCGAGAACATCCCGGAGCCCGGGGTGCCCGAGTCCTTCAAGGTGCTCATCAAGGAGATGCGC
>RZYE01000034.1 GCA_009930425.1 Actinomycetota bacterium
CGTCTTCCACTGCCGCTTGAACTCCTCGATGCTGATCAACGTGCCCAGGTGCACGATGATGAAGCCCACCACCACGCCGGCCAGGGCGAGCAGGGAGGAACTGGTCAGCAGGTCCTCGGGGAAGATGTCCGTCAGGAAGCCGATCAGGAAGATGATCGACGCGACGAACAGCGAGGACAGCAGCGACTGCGTCTTCTTGGCGACGAAGTCGCTGACGGTCCAGACCGCCATGACGACCACGAATGCGAGTACTGGATTCACGGTGGGGCCTCTCGGGCTGGTGTTCAGTCGGGCTTGGCGAAGTTCCGGGCCAGTTCGACCAGGAGTCGCGCGCCGAAGCCGGTTGCGCCGGCGGACCGCCATGAGTCGTCCGCGTTGGCGTGCATCGCGCCGGCGACGTCGAGGTGGCCCCAGGGGACGTCACCAACGAACTCGGAGAGGAACAGTGCCGCGGTGATGCTCCCGGCGTGCGGGCCACCGAGGTTCGAGATGTCCGCGATGTCCGAGTCGAGGAGCTTGCGGTACCGCTTCTCGAGCGGGAGCTCCCACACGGGCTCGCCGGTGGCCTCCGCCGCGGCCTCGATCTGGGCCACGACTGCACGGTTGTTGCCCATCAGCGGGGCCACGAGGGGTCCGAGGGCCACGAGCGTGGCCCCCGTCAACGTGGCGATGTCCACGATCGCGTCGGGTGCCTGCTCCGTGGCGAGGACGAGGGCGTCGGCCATGACGAGCCGGCCCTCGGCGTCGGTGTTCTTGACCTCCACGGTCTTCCCGCCCCGGATGTAGAGGACGTCGCCGAGGACGTAGGCGTCCCCGGAGGGAACGTTGTCCGTGCAGGAGAGGTACCCGGTCACTCGCGTGGTGACGCCGAGGTCCCGCAGCGCCGTGAACGCGCCGAGGATGGAGCCGGCCCCACCCATGTCCGTCTTCATGAGGAGGTGCATCGGGTCGGACGGCTTCAGGGAGATGCCGCCGGAGTCGTACATGATGCCCTTGCCCACGAGGGCCAGGTGCCCGGTGGGCTCGCCGTCCGGGACGTAGGTGAGGACGATCATCCGCGGTTCCTCTACACTGCCGCGGTTGACGCCGAGGAGGCCGCCGAAGCCCTCGGCGATGCACTCCTCCAGGTCGTAGGACCGGACCGAGAAGCCGTGACGTTGTCCGAGCTCGACGGCCGTGGCGGCCATGTCGCTCGCCGTCAGGTGGGCGGCGGGGGAGTTGGTGAGGTCGCGGGCGACGGCGGCCGCGCGGGCCGTGGTGGTGCCCACCTCCGCACCCTCCTCCATCGCGGCGACGTCGGAGCCGGTGAGCTGCAGCTCGGCGAGCGCCGTGTCCTTCGGCACCGATCGGAGCGCGTTGTACCGGTACCGCGCGAGCAGGACCCCCTCCACGGCCGCCTGGGCGGTGGCAGCAGGCTCCAGCGGCACGCCCGAGAGGTCGAGACCGACCACTGCGCTGCGGGCCGCGGTCGCACGGGCGAAGGCCGCGGCGAGGTCGCGGACGGCGTCCACGGTCAGCTCGCTCGGGTCCCCGGCACCGACGGCCACGAGTTCCGGGCCGCCGTCGCGCGGGATCACGAGGGCGGTCCCGAGCTTGCCGTCGAAGCCCGCGGCGGCGAGGCCGGCACGGGAGATTCCGAGGGCGGCGGGCACGGCGCCCTCGGACGGAACGAGGTGACCGGTCGCCTCCACCTCGCTGAGTTCCGCCACGGCGCGGACGCGGGGGCGGGAGACCTGGGAGGGGATGGGGGTGAAGTCGGCGGGGACGAGCTTGTTGGGTCGCCGGGTCATCTCGATGCCTTTCAGGAGGTCTTCGGTGGCCGCATCCGGCCGATCATGATGAGGGTGAGGCCCTCCAGGAGGGTCTGGATTCCGACGAGGGTGCCGAGGAGGGTGAGCGTCGCGGTCCCGATGTTGAACATGACCCAGAGGCCCAGTCCGATGGAGATGGCGCCGGAGAACACGAGCAGCCAACGCCCCTGGGTGTTCTGGAACGCGATGATGACGCGGGTCAGGCCGGAGGCGAGGAACATGGCGCCGGCCATGAGCGTGAGGCTGAGCGCGCCGATGAGCGGGTTCCGCAGCATGAAGAGTCCGACCGCCAGGAGGATCGCGCCGCCGAGCGCGGCGGACCAGAAGCCACCGGACTTCAGCCGGAACAAGGCGCCGACCAGCAGGACGACACCGGAGAACAGTGCCGTCCACCCGAGGAAGAGGACGGAGATCGCGGTCGCGATGACCACGTTCCCGAGCAGGACGAGTCCTGCGATGACGATCAGGATGCCGAGGACGACGTCCCACGGCGTGCGCCGGACGGCGAGGCCGCCGGGTGCGATGTCGGTTGTGGTCACGGTTTTCTCCTCAGGAGGGATTCAGTGCGGGCAGCCTGCTGACGACACAGCGTGGCCCCGTGAACGCTGCCGCTGCATCACCCGTTGCGGGTGTCCTCGCAGGGCACCCGGCGTGGCTACGCTGCTGGTGAGGCAGCATGCGGCTGCATCACCCAACCAAGGAGGATCCATGGTGCGCTTCCTCGCCTCCGTGGCAATGCACCTCATCGCGAACGCCGTGGGACTGGCGATCGCCGCGCTCGTGTTGCCGGGCTTCCACATCCAGGCGATCGGCTTCGTGGTCAGCGTCCTGCTGTTCACGGCGGTCGAGGTGCTCCTCGGACCCTTCGTCCTCAAGATGGCGATCCAGTACGCCCCGGCACTGCGCGGCGGCATCGCCCTCGTGACCACCTTCCTGGGACTGTTGGTGACGAGCTTGCTCACCGACGGATTGCGCATCGAAGGGGTGACGACGTGGGTGCTCGCCCCACTCATCGTCTGGCTGTGCGTGCTGCTTGCGGCGATCCTGCTGCCGATGGTGCTGTTCAAGAACGTG
Organism: Actinomycetota bacterium; assembly: GCA_009930425.1. Taxonomy (GTDB): domain Bacteria; phylum Actinomycetota; class Actinomycetes; order Actinomycetales; family Actinomycetaceae; genus UBA1383. The sequence goes on from RZYE01000034.1 coordinate 2,886, forward strand.
CTCGGCGAGGCGCACGAGCGCCGCGCCGGCTGATCACCAGTCGATCAGGGAGCGCAACGCGTCCTCGAGCCGGTCGGCCAGGCCGTCGGAGGCAACGACGTCGCGCTGCTCGAGTGCCATCGCGGGATACCCAGTGATGAGCCCGTCGACGCCCTCCCGCATGAAGGCGCGCATCCGCAGCGGATCGGTGACCGTCCAGAGGTAGACCTCCACCCCCGCCACGTGCGCCTCCCGCAGCACGGCGGGCGACCAGGACGTCTGCTCCATGGTCACGAAGTCCGCCGGTCCGGGGTCAAGCCTCCCACGGGAGAATGCCACCACCCACCCGGTGGTCACCTCCGGGAAGCGGGCCTCGAGGTCTGCCACGGTCTCGCGGTCGAAGGCCTGGACGAGGGAGTCCTCCACGAGGCCGTGGCGCGCCAGCACGGCGACCACGTCACCGGCGACGTCGCCCCTCTCCCGGCCGTGCGCCTTCAGCTCGACAAGCAGGGGCACGTCGAGCTCCGCGGCGCGCGCGGCGAACGCGTCGAACGTGGGGATGGTTCCGGTGCGTCCTCCCTGTCGGACGGTGGTCGCCGTGAGCTCGGGGGTCGTCATGTCCGCGACCTCGCGGTTCACCCCCGCGATGCGGCGGAGGTTGGTGTCGTGGACGACGACGAGCCCACCGTCCGCGGCCTGGAGCACGTCGAGCTCGACGACGTCGGCCCCGAGCGCCGCCGCGGCCTCGAGCGATTCGAGGGTGTTCTCGACCGCTCCGTACGTCGCGCCGCGGTGGGCGACGATCGCGGTCGTCGGCTCCGTGCCGGCGGCGACGAGCGAGACCGCGTTCACCGTGCTCCCGACAAGGAGGACGACGAGTGCCGCCGCCGTGGCACGCCACCCGGGACGGGCAGCGGAGCTGGCCAGGGCACTCGCGGCTGGGTGGGAGGAGCCCGCGATCGTGAGGAGGACGACGCTCACGAACGCCGCGACGAGGCCGGCGCCCACCACCGTCAGCAGCTGGGTGACGGTGAGGGCCACACCGGCCACGGCCGGCGAGGCGGTGGGCCAGACGGAGTCACTGAGTCGCGTCGCCGCCACCGCCAGCGCAACCATCCCGGCGGTGATGGCGGTCCCACCCAGCCAGAGCCCGAGCCCGAGGGTCGCGAGGCCGATGCTCCGGCGCCGCGTCAGCCGCCAGCTCGCGGCGAAGGCCGCCGCGGGCTGCATCCCGGTGGTGAGGAGGAGGGTGGGCAGCAGCACGTACCGCAGGTTGAGCACCAGGACGGCCGTGAGTCCCGCCAGCCACGCGGCCGTCCCCAGCGGTGTCTTCTGCAGCTCGCTCGCGATGAACGGAGGCAACTCGATCCCACGCGTCACCGATGCCCCGAGCACGAACCCGCCGAGGGGGGCCAGCACGAATGCGTTCGCCGCCACCAGGGCGAGCTGCGGGCCGGCGAGGCGCCGCGCCGTCGCCAGGCCCTCGCGGGCGAGGTCACGGATCCGGGGGACCCGGCCGTCGGCGAGGTCACGCGCGAGGAGGACGAAGGCCGCGTGCTGCACCAGCACCGCCGTCGTGGCGACGACGGCGAGCAGGAGGAGGAGCAGGACCGCCAGTGGATGGCGGACCACCTGGCCCACGCTCGCCTCCGTCAGGGCGGCCACGCCCGCGGCGGCCAGCGCGCCGCGCAGGAGGAGTGCGATGAGCGGCCCTGCGAGCAGCGCGACGAGTGCCTGCAGCACCACGGCCGCCCGCAGCCAGGTCCGCCAGTGGGTGGCGACCGACCGCGCCGCGATGGCGACGGCGTCGCGTACCGTCACTGGGCGCCCACGACACCGACGTCGACGCGCATGCCAACCCCGGCGTCGACCACCACGCTGATCCCCGCTGGGATCAGTCCGTCGAGCGCCGCCAGGAGAGGGGCGGTGTCCGGCAGGTTGCCGGGGACCTGGACGTCGACGATCGCCGTGGCGGAGGTGACGGTCACGTCCGTCAGCCTGCCACCCGCGACATCGGCGAGCCACTCCTCCGCGACGTCGGTGACCCGTTGCGTCCAGAGCGCAACGGCGAGGTTTGCCGCGGTGTTGGAGAGCAGGGGGATGAGGACGAGCACGAGCACGGCGGCGACCACCGTGTTCGCCCGCTTGCGGTTGAAGCCGCGGGCGAGGGCGGCCTCGCGCGCGTACCCGTAGGCGGTGAACACGAGCGTGCCGGCCATGATGAGGGCGATCATGTTGGAGAGGAACAGCAGGAAGGCACCGAGCGCGAGGATCGGCTGACCAGTCCCGAGGCAGATGCCCACCACCCCGAGGGGCGGCACGAGGGAGATGGCGATCGCGACGCCGGGCAGCACGTCGCTCACGTCCCTGCGTGCCAGTCCGACGGCGCCCGCGAGGCCGGTCGCCACCGCCGCCACCATGTCGAGGATGCCAGGGGAGGTGCGTCCGGCGATCTGGGAGTTGGAGACCGTGCCCAAGGTGTCCGGGAGCGGCACGGCCGCCAGAGCACCAAGCGCCACGACGGTCGCGACGCCGGCCATCACCCATGTCAGGGAGCGCAGCACCTGGCTCCCGTCCGCCCGCACGATGCCGAGTGCGACGCCCATGATGGGAATCGACAGCGGCGCGATGATCATCGCCCCGATCACCGTGGCGGTGGAATCGCCCAGCACGCCGGCCACCGCGATGACCGCGGAGAGCACCAGCATGGTCCAGAAGCCGGAGAGCTTGGCGTGCCGGTCGCCGAGGTCGAGGTCGAGCCGCTCGTTCAGGTCCTCCAGGCCCCTGCGCTGACCTGCCGGCAGGATGACATCCCACAGCCCGGTCACGAGAACGGCCAGACGATCGGGATCACCAGCAGGGCGATCGCGAGCCAGATGATGAGGAGGGGGAGACCGAATCGCCAGTAGTCCCCGAAGCGGTAGCCCGCGGGCGCCATCACCATCATGTTCGCGGGGGTGGCGATCGGCGTCAGGAAGGACGAGGAGCCGGCGACGGCCACCAGCATGAGCACCGGGGCGGGCGAGATGCCCGTCTCGAGGGCCGCCGCGACCGCGATCGGCACCACGATGAGTACGGTGGCCGTGTTGCTGATGATCTGGCCAAAGGTCGCGGTGAGGACGAAGAGCACGATCAGGAGGAGGTACGGAGAGGTTCCCACCGCCCCGAGCAGCACCGAGGCGATGCGGTCGGCAGCGCCGGAGGAGGAGATCGCCGTCGAGAGCGGGATGAGCCCGCCCAGGAGCACGATCGTCTGCCAGGAGACGGCGCGGTACGCCTGCTGGGGGCTGACCACCCGGAAGGCCACCATGGCGGCCGCGGCGCCGAGCCCGGCCACCGCGGGTGCGACCACCCCGGTGGCGAGCAGGACCACCATTGCCCCCAGGATCACCACTGCCTCGACGGCCTTCGCGCCGAAGGGCACGGCCTGGCGACGGACGCGCTCGGGGGAGTCGATCACCAGCACGTCACGGTCGTCCACGAGCGTGTCGATGACCGCCCACGGGCCGTGGAGGAGCAGGGAATCACCCTCGGAGAGGACGGTGCTCCGGGTCCCGCGGTCCCGCCCCATGTGGCCGACGGCGAGGATCACGATCTCGCCGAGGCGCACCATCCCGGGGAACACCCGCTCGCCCACGAGGGGGGAGCGCGGCGGTACGACCACCTCGACGACACCCATCTGCTTCGTTACGAGGTCGTCGGCGCGGACCGGACGGGCCCCGACGGCGAGGCCGTGGTTCTCGGCGAACTTCACGACGTCGCCCGCGGGTCCGGTGAGGGACACCGAGTCGGACGGCGAGATGACGTGGTCCGGCCCGGCGGCGGACCCGTCCGCCCGCTGCACCCCGAGGACCGTGAGCGGCTCGGGAACCGACGACAGCTCGCGCAGGACGGACCCGATGACGGGGGAGTCGTCCCGGACACGGAGCCGGTAGAACCCCTCCTGGAGGGCGTAGTGCCCGGCCAGCGTCGCGGCGTGTCGGCTCAGGTCCGCCATGCCCGAGCCCGGGGCGAGGGACGGCAGCAGGCGTGGTCCGGCGACGATCGCGAGGAGCACGGTTGCAGCCAGGAGTGGGATGCCGAGGATCGCGAACTCGAAGAAGGCGAACGGCCCCTCGCCCGTGCCCGCGAGCGCGTCGCTGACGATAACGTTCACCGGGCTGCCGGAGAGTGCGAGCAGTGAGCCGGCGTGGGCGGCGAACGCCAGCGGCATCAGCATCTGGGAGGGCGGGTGGCGGTGGCGGATGGCGACCACCACCACCATGGGAAGGAGCGCGGCCACCGAGCCGTTCGGACTGACCACCGCCGTCAACACTCCCGCGAGCAGCATGAACGCCACGAGGAGGCGCCGCCGGTCCGTCCCCGCCCGCTCCGTGATCGCCTGGCCGGCCCACGTGGTCACGCCCGTGGCGTCGAGGCCCTCGCTGACGATGAAGAGGGAGGCCACGAAGATGACGACCGGGTCACCGAAGCCCGCCAGGGCCTGCTCGACGGACAGGACGCCGGTGACGGACAGCGAGAGCGCGACGAGGACGGCCACGACCCCCACCGGGAGCCTGTTCCAGACGAAGAGGCCCACGGCTCCGGCGAGGATGAGCAGGCTGGTGACCGCGGGGTCCATGTCGGTTCAGTCCTCAGGATCCCTGGAGGATCCGCGCCTTCTGCACCTCGAACTCGATCTCCGTGAGCACGCCGGCCGCCTTCAGTTCACCGAGTTGCTTGAGCTGCTCGATCATGGTGGCGGTGTCCGGCGGTGCGGGTGCCGCCACCGGGGGCGGTGCGGCGGGCGCGGGTGCGGCGACAGGCGCAGGGGCCGCATGCTGCGCGGCCCACTTGCCCTGCTGCCTGGCGGCCGCCCTGCCGTGGGCGCGGGTCGCGGTGGAGGTGATGACCGCGGTCCGTGCGGCGGTGCGCAGGAGGCTCATTGGTTGTCTCCTTCTGAGTCGTCGTCGTGCCCGAGGGCCACGAGAAGGTCGAGGGGGTCCACGTGGGCGGCGGTGACGATCCGGGCGCCGCCGGCCTCGATGGCCTCGGCCATGGGCATGATCCAGACGTGCTCGAAGAGGAGCACCCCGGCGAGGCTCCCCGGTTCGATGACCTCGCCGACGAAGGCGACGTCGTCGGGGTCGAGGAGCCCGGACGCCGCGCCCACGAGGAACCCGAGATCCTCCGGTGCGTCCGCGACGGCCTCGGCGATGTCGACGAGCTCGACACCGCCATCGACGTCCCGGCGGACGAATTCGAGGTCGAGGACATGGATGATGTCCCGCTCCACCAGGTCGAGGAGCGTGGCGAAGCCCTGAGATTTCACCTCGCCCCGGGGAAACTCGATGACGAGGACGTCAACGGGTCCGATCCTGTCCATGCTCATTCCTCCTCCGTCAGGGTGAGCCCGGCGGAGTCGTCGCCGAGCGTCAGGGTGGTGCCGGCGAGGGACAGCGCCGGATCGGACGTCAGGAAGTCGCCGAGCCACTCGTCCTGCGCCATGAGGGCGTCGTCGCAGGCCATCAGCGTCGACGCGAGGGCCTCCTCGACGTCAAGCGTGCCTCCGTCCCAGGAGGCGGCGCCGAACAGGGTGTTGCAGCCGGCATTCGCGGAGACCTGCCCGTCCTCGAAGGTGAGCGTGATCGCACTGCCCTCCACCAGGTCGTGCCCCCGCACCTCGGTGGCGGCGAACGTGCGACCCTCAAGGACGTCAGACCCCGAGGAACAGCCCGCGAGGACGAGCGCCGCGGCTGCCCCGGCAACCGCGGCGCGCACCACCGGGCTCATGCCTCGGGTGTGGTGAGGTCTGCGGCGAGTTCCTTCTCGTCCTCCTCGGAGAGGGAGGTCTGCAGCACCGAACCGCCGAACGGTGCCATCGCGGAGCGGAACTTGTCCTCGGTGATCTTGTTGGCCATGATCACGACCGCGGCCTTGCCGGGCTCGAGCAGGGACTGCACCCGGTCCTTGAAGGCTCTGTCAATGCCGGACTTGCCGAGCCGGCCGCTGACGGCGCCCATGAGTCCGCCCATGACGAGGCCGAAGCCCGGCACGAGGAAGAGCAGGCCGAAGAGCGTCCCCCAGAGCGCGCCGGATGCCGCGGAGGCACCCACGATCTTCCCGGGCGTCTCGACCTTCTGCTTGCCGTCCTCGTCCACCCGCACGACGGCGAGCCCGCTCAGGTTGACGACGAAGTCCCGCTGCAGCTCGAGGACCTTGTCGTAGGCCTTCCCTGCGGTGTCGTGGTCCTCGTACCCGAGGATGATGAGTTCTGACATCGGCTTCTCCTTCGCTCATGACGCCCAGTGGGGGCTTCTGATGTCACAACCATCGGCGCGCACCTCCGCTGGTGGATCACCCGCAACGGGTAATCCTGCGCAGCTCCCGGCTGGGCAACGATGAGAGCCCCCTTCTCGAAGGCAGGTGCGGCATGGCTGGACAGGGCTCGTCCTCAACCAGAGCGGTGCGGATCTGCGCGCGTGGCGTGCTCACCGACGAGACCCGGCGGGAGTTGGCGGGCTTCTGCGAGGCGGCGGATGGAACGAACCTCCTGCTTCAGGGGACGGTGATCGATCAGGCGGCCCTCGTTGGCGTCCTCGAACGTCTCTGGCGAGCCGGACTCCACATCCGGGACGTCGAACTCGTCCCTCTCCTCGAAGAACCGGAAGGGTCGTTCCTCCCTGTCGTGGCACGCCTGGAGTTCCGGGGGGATGTGGCCGAGCTGCTCGAGCTTGTCGTCTCCGAGCCCCATGCGGTCGAGGTGGCTGCCATCAGCACGATGGAGGTGGCACTGCAGGACGACGGCATGTCCCTGTTCGCGCTCCTCGCCCGGCTGGAGGCCATTGCCATCGACGTCCACGAGGTGCATATCCGCCCTCAACATGAAGAGAGCGAACCCGGGCCGCTGCACTAGACTGTGGCCCGGCGGGAGCACACGACCACACGCGGTGGCACTCCCCCTCGAGGTGGGATGTGGGCAGTTCACGGGCAGTCTCGTCCCTCTCGGATGCACGCCTGACGGCGCCACGCCCCACCGAGGGCACTGTCGCTCGGCCTCGTGTGAGGACGATGGTCGGCGAGGAGATCCGCCATCACCCGGTGACGCTGGTTGTCGGCGGCGCGGGGACGGGCAAGACACTCGCCGTGGCGGAGTGGGCCCAGTCCGAGGACCACGCAGACGAGGTGGGCCCGCTCGCGTGGCTGACCGTGGATCGTGGCGTCCGGTCGCCAGTGCGCCTCTGGACAGGCATCGTCCGCGCGATCCAGCGAACCATGAAGGACGACCTCGTTGACCTGCCGGTTCCCGAGGCCGTCGACGAGGAGTTCGTGGAGGTGTTCGCCGAGTGGATCGGGCGACGCACGGTGTGCCTCGTCCTCGATGACGTCCACGAGTTGGCTGGAAGCCCGGCATGGGATGGCCTGGACCATCTCCTGCGGATACAGCCGGAGGGGCTGCGCCTCGTCCTGGTCTCGCGACACGATCCGCCCCTGCTGCTCCATCGGCTGCGCCTCGCCGCACGCCTCGGCGAGGTGAGGGCGGTGGACCTCGCCTTCTCTCGCGAGGAGGCGGCCGCGCTGCTCGACAGCCACGGCCTGACGCTGACGCCCGACCAGGTCTCGGCCCTCCTCCGGGTGACGGAGGGGTGGGCCGCCGGCCTCCGCCTGGCCGTCTTGACCATGGAGTCGTCCTCCGATCCGGCGAACGCGGTCAGCCAGTTCAGCGGGAGGCAGACCCTCGTTGCCGGCTACCTGGTCGAGGAGGTCATCCGCGGCCTCGGTGAAAATGAGGCCGACTTCCTGCTACGGACCTCGGTCGCCGACCAGGTCTGTGCCCCGCTGGCCCGTGCGCTCACCGGCGTGAGGAAGTCCGCCCGGATCCTCGAGGAGATCGCCCGCGAGACCGCCCTCGTCACGGAACATGAGGGAAGCGGGTGGTACCGCTACCATCCACTCCTGCTGCAAATGCTGCGGGCCCGGCTGCACGCGGAGAGCCCCGAGTTGGAGCAGGACCTGCACCGTCGCGCTGCGGCCTGGTTCGAGTCCCGGGGCGAATGGAGGACTGCGCTGGCACACGCGGTGGAATCCGCGGACTGGGAACTGGTCGGCCGGCTGGTCGTCCGCTCGGCCGCCATCCTGCTCTTCGCCGCGGACCGTTCCACACTGGCCGAACTCGAGGACCTCATCCCGGCGGAGGCCGCCCACCGCGACCCGGAACTGCTGATGGCCCTCGCCCTCGCTGCCTTCGCGCGGCGCGAGCACGACATGGAGCAGCCGCTCCGCGAGCGGGCCGTCGCGCTCGCGAGCATCCTGCCGGAACCGCGCCGATCGATCATCCACCTCAACCTCCACTTCCTGGAGGCGAGCGCCGCGCGCCGCGCCGGTGACGCGGTCGCCATGGCCGCCTCGGCCGAAGAAGCAACCAGGATCCTCTCCGGGCTGGATTCCGCGGATGCCCCCGGCTGGGTCGCCTACCGAGGGACCCCCCTGGCCATCGCCGCCATCGGCGAGGTCTGGTCCGGCCACCCGAACCGTGCGGAGACACTGCTCCGGGAGTCGCTCTCGCAGTTCCGCCAGTCGAGCTTCACGGGGTATGCGTCCGTGTACCATCAGGGTCAATTCGCCTTGGCTGAGGTTGTCGCGGGCCGGATCAGCTCCGCCCGCAGCATCGCGCTCGGTGCGCTGGAGGTCGCCGAGCAGATGGGCGCCCGATTCCGCCACGAGTCCGCGGCCGCGTGGCTGGCACTGGCCGCCGCAGAGGTCCATCGGGGCGATGCCCCGGCAGCACTCCGCGCCCTGGAGCTGTGCACCGTCGCTGCGGACAGTGGCAGGGATCCCCTGGTGTCCGCAGGGATCCAGGTCGTGGAGGTGCGCCGCGCCCTGCTCCTCGCCGACCTGCCGCGCGCGCGACGTCACCTGGCCAGGATCGCGTCCGCACTCGCGGCACACCCCAGGATGCACCATGTCTCCCGACTCCACACGGCCCTCAGCGTCGAGGTCGAGCTCGCCTCCGGACTCGTGGCACGCGCACGCGGGGTGCTGGCGACCCACGACGCCACCGAGTCGGACGACACCGCCCCCGGCGAGCCCGACGTCCTCGCGATACCGCGGGCGCGGGTGCTGCTCGCCGGCGGACAGGCGGAGTCCGTCCGGGACACGGTGACGGCGATGCTCGAACAGGACGGTGCGAACAGTGCCGACGCCTGGCTCGTGGTCGCCCTCGCCGAGGATCGCCTCCGACGAGACTCTGCCTCGACCGAGGCGCTCGCACGCGCCCTGGACCTCGCCGCGCCCGAGGAGGCACGGCTGCCCTTCCTCCGGCCGGGTGACCGGCTCACGGCGATGCTGCGGCGCCACCAGGACGTCGTCGGCAGTCACCGGGATTTCGTCGCCAGCCTGTTGGCCACCGCGTCTGATCCCGGCCAGGCTGCGGACGAGGGTGCGTTCGAGGCACTCACCGACCGGGAACTCTCCGTCCTCGCGTACCTCCCCACCATGAGCTCCAACACCGAGATCGCGCAGGCGCTCGGCATCTCGGTCAACACGGTGAAGCAGCACCTCAAGACGATCAACCGGAAGCTCGGCGTGGCGAACCGCCGGGACGCGGTCCGCGTGGCCCGCCGGTTCGGGCTGCTTCCCGGGGAACCGCCGTCGGGGTGAGGTCTGGCGTGTCCTGACGAGACAGCCATGCCGGGGGCGCCGTCAGGAGCATGCTGGTCCCATGAGAAACCGTCCAGCTGCCGTGCTCGGCGCCGTCGCCGTCCTCGTGGTGACGCTCGCCGTCGTCGCCGCACTGGTGTCTGCCAACCGCGACCGCCCCGACCTCGACCCTGCCACCCCCGAGGGGGTCGTCCAGCTCTACGTGAGCGCACTCTTCGACGACAGCGTGGCGGCCGCCGTCGAGTACCTGGATCCGGCGCTCGGCTGCTCCGATCCCCTCCCCGAGGTGTACACCTCCGACGTGGCCCGGGTGGCCGTGGCCTCGTCCCGGATCAGCGGGGACACGGCGACCGTGGACCTCCGGATCGAGGAGGGCTCCCAGTTGGGGGGTGGCTGGTCCCACCGGGAGACCTTCAGGCTCCGGCGCGACGGGGAGACGTGGCTGATCACGGGCGACCCGTGGCCGATCTACTCCTGCGAGAGGTGGGTCGACTGATGGGCATCGTCTCCTTCGTCATCGGTCTCGCCATCCCGGCCGGCATCATCGCGGTCGTCGTGCTCGCGATCCGCCGCCGGGGCCAGGGCGGTCCCACGGCCGGGGCCCACGGCGTCCGGCGGTTCTTCCAGTACCTCCTCCTGTTCGCCCTGGTGGTCGTGGCCGCGATCGGTGCCACCGACCTGCTGGGCCGGCTCCTCGGGTCCGGGGACGCCGGCGGGGAGACCCTCGCACGGACCCTCGCCTTCACCATCGTGGGCGTCCCCCTCGCAGCGCTGCTGGGGTGGTGGACGGTCCGGAGCCACCGAGCAGACCCCGCCGAGTCCGACGCACCGGGATTCGCGGCGTATCTCACGCTCACCGCCCTCACCGCGCTCGTGGTCACGATGGTGGGCCTCCAGACGCTTCTCGCCCGGATGCTCCGGGGGGAGTACGACCCCGGCTCCCTCGCCACCGCGCTCGTGTGGGGCGCGCTCTGGCTGCTCCACTGGACACTCGCCCGACGGATCCTGAAGGAGCGCGGCTGGCCCCACCTCCTCCTCGGATCGCTGGTCGGCCTCGGCACGTCCGTCGTCGCCGTCGCACTCCTCACCGGGGCGAGCCTCGAGATCCTGCTCCTCGACGGCGGGGACCAGTTCGTGGTCGGGACGGGGCGGCAGCTCGCCGGGTACGGCGCCACGCTCGCGGTGGGGGCGGCCGCCTGGGCACGCTACTGGCTGACGGCCGCGGCACGCCTGCCCCGCACGACGGCGTGGCTCGCCTACGTGCTCCCCGTCGGCGTCGGCGGTGGTTTGCTGCTCGCGCTCGGCGCAGGGAGCGTGCTCCTCTGGCACGTCCTCGTCTGGATCCTCGGCGATCCGTTCGGACCCAGTGCAAGGGAGCACTTCGAGAACGCGCCGCTCGCCCTCTCCTTCGCCCTCGCAGGGCTCGTGGCGTGGTGGTACCACCGTTCCGTCCTCGCGGAGGCGCGGGAGGAGCGGACCGAGGCCCGCAGGGTCCACGAGTACATCGTCTCCGCGATCGGGCTGCTTGCCGCTGCGTCCGGAGCCGGAATGGTGATCGTCGCGGCGATCGAGTCCCTCACGCCCGGACTCGACCTCGGCACTTCCACCGTGAACACGCTGCTCGGCGCGGTCACGATCCTCGTGGTCGGGGTCCCGGTCTGGTGGTGGTTCTGGAGCCGCATCGGCCATGCCCGTCAGGAGGACCCCGCTGCGGAAGTGGCCTCACCCACCCGGCGCACCTACCTGGTCGCGCTCTTCGGGGTCGCCGGGGTCGCGGCCGTCATCGCGCTGCTGGTCGCGGTGTTCATCCTGTTCCAGGACATCCTCGCCGGACAGGGATCCTCCGAGACGTTCCGGGCCATGCGCTACGCGATCGGCGTCCTCGTGGCCGCCGCGGCGGTCTCGGCCTACCACGGCGCCGTGTACAGGGAGGATCGGGAGATCGCGCTCCCGGCGGAGCCGGTCGGCCCTCGTTCCGTCCTCCTCGTCGGTGCGACCGGTCCCGGCCTCGAGGACACGATCCGGCGCGCGACCGGGGCACGGGTCGAGTTGCTCATCCGGGCCGACGACGCCGCGCCGCCATGGTCCGAGGAGACGCTCCTCGCCGCGCTCAGGAACCACCCCGGGGAGGAACTGGTCGTCCTCGCCGATGCCGACGGGCTGAGGGTGATCCCGGTGCGCGGCCGCCGTTGACCCGGCCGCGGCCGAGTGCCCCGGGAGGCGAGAGTACCGCGGGCGCGCTATCAAGGAGTCATGGCACTCTTCGGATTCCACTGCTCACACGAACAGATCGCACCCAGCCAACTCCTGCGAGACGTCCAGTCCGCTGAGCGCGCCGGCTTCGACATGGCGATGTCGTCCGACCACTTCTTCCCCTGGAGCGAACGCCAGGGCCATTCCGGCTTCACGTTCTCATGGTTGGGCGCTGCGCTTGCCACCACCTCGTTCCGCATCGGCTCGGTCAATGCCCCGGGCCAGCGCTACCACCCGGCGATCGTGGCGCAGGCGACGGCCACGCTCGGGGAGATGTTCCCCGGACGCTACTGGGTGGCGCTCGGCAGCGGACAGAACATGAACGAGCACGTCACCGGTGACCCGTGGCCCCTGAAGGAGGAGCGCCAACGCCGCCTCGAGGAGTCCGCCGACATCATCCGGCGGCTCCACAGGGGTGAGGAGGTCACCCACCACGGGCTGGTCACGGTCGAGCAGGCGAGGCTGTACGACCGGCCCGCCACGCCCGTCCCGCTGCTCGCCACCGCGATCACGCCGCCGACCGCGGCGCG
>RZYE01000234.1 GCA_009930425.1 Actinomycetota bacterium
TGATCGGCCGGGCGGTGGCGCGGTGCGCCAAGCCGGTGGTCGCGGTGATGGGGGAGGTGGCGGCGTCGGGCGGGTACTACGTGCTCGCGCAGGCGGACCACGTGGTGGCGAGCCCGTTCACGATCACGGGCAGCATCGGCGTGGTGGTGGGCAAGCCCGTGCTGACGGACCTGAACCAGCGGATCGGCCGCCACCCCGAGACGGTGGGCCGGGAACTGGCGCTGTTCGGCAGTCCCAACCGGGCATTCTCCGATGCCGAGCGGGCGTGGGCGGAGCGGATGATGGACGAGGTCTACGAGCGGTTCGTAGCCCGGGTGGCGGACGGGCGGGACCTGACCCCCGAGCGGGTGAACGAGATCGGGCGCGGCCGCATCTGGAGCGGGGTGGACGCCCACGAGCGAAGCCTCGTGGACGAGCTCGGGGACCTGCACGCCGGGATCGCGGCGGCCCGCCGCCTCGCCGGCCTGCCCGATGACACCCCGGTTCGCGCCGTTTCGGCCGGCTTCACGCTGCCGGGCGTGCCGTCCTTCGGGAAGGACCCGGCGGCAGCCGTGGTGGGTGCGGCCCTCGCGTCCGTCTGGCCGTTCGGCCAGGAGCGGGTGCTCACCCTGTTCGACTCGGCGGTGACCATCCGCTGAAACGGTTGTGGCGGCGCGGGACGTCCGGCACGCTGGAGGGGCGCGAGGAGGTCAGATGAAGGGGACGTACACCGGCCTGGGCGTGGCGTTCGGGGCGGGGCTCGGGCTGTTGGTTGGGATCCTGTTCCTCGACACGTGGTGGTTCGGGATGGCCATCGGCGCGGCGATCGGCCTCGTGGTCGGCTCGCTCGCCGAGATCGCCTTCCGGGACCGCGGTTCCGGCGGCGGGGCCTGACATCGACGCCGGAATGTTGGGGCACCGGGGGGCGCGGCGGCACGGGGGCGTGGCGCGGCACGGGGGCGCGTGGTGGCACCGCGCCGCCGGCTACGGCCTGTACATCGCGGTCCTGACTGCCGGCTACTACTACAACCTCACGTTCGTGCAGCTCGGCCTCATCGACCTGGGCGAACGCCGCGTGGGCCTGCCCGGGGCCACCGTCTCGGCCGCGATGGGCGGACTGGCGCTCACCGCGCTCGCGGCCGCGCTCGCCATGGGCTGGACGATGGACCGCCGCGGCTGGGGCGGGAACCTCCGGGTCAAGCTCCGCATCCTCCTCGGGGTGGTGCTCGCCCAGACCCTGCTCACGATCGCGGCTCCGTTCGTTCTCTCCACCGGCGCTTTCCTCGCCTGGGTGGCGGTCTGCTCGCTGTCCATCGGCACGGGGATCCCGGTCACGTTCAGCCTGATGCTCGACCTCATCCCGAACCGGCACCGCGGCCACGTGGCCGCCACCACCGCGGGACTCGCCTTCTTCGCCGCCGCGCTCTACCCGCGTCAGTGGCGGATCGAGGAGTTCGCCACCACCATGACCTGGGCGATGGTGCCCGCCGTCGGCGTCTTCGCGCTGCTCGCGTTCCCACCGCGGGGCCCCGTGCGGGACCTCGTCGCCACCCTCGCCGACGGCGCCGCCCGCCACGGCCCCGGCCGGTTCGTCCGCCCGCCGCACCTACCGTCACGGGCCGTCTTCTGGGGACTCGTGGCGGTGATGTTCGGGGTCTTCTTCATCGACAGCCTCGGCTTCCTCCGCATCATCGAGGCGCCCACCTACATCCTCAGCTCGTGGCAGTCCCCGGAAACCGGGCCGCGGCTGTTCATCGCCGTGACGCACGTGATCGGAGCGGCCATGGCCGGGGTGCTGTACACCGCCTTCGACCGGCGCTGGCTCATCGTCTGGATCCTCGGCCTGTTCGCGTTCACCCACCTGCTCTACACCTCGCACCTCCTCGTCGGGCCGTCCGGCATGGACCCGCCGCTCGTCCTCCCGCTCTTCTACGTGCTCGCGGTGAGCTTCTACACCACCCTCAACTTCGCTTTGTGGCCGGACCTCTCCACGGCGGAGGACGTCGGGCTGCGCACCGCGCTGGGGGTGGGGATCGCCGGCTGGCTGGCGTCCTTCCTGTCCACGGCGCTCGCGCTGTGGTCGAAGAGCTCCGACCTCTCCCTCCTGGCCCACCTGCGCTACGTGAACGCCCTCGCCATCGTGCTGGCGGTCGGCGTGCCCGTGGTGCTGTACCTGGCGAGGGTCCGACGGCTCGCCACTGCCACCCGGGCGCCGGCCCCAGCCCATCCCCTCGCGCGACCCACCACGGAGGTGCCATGAACCTCGCGACCATCCCCCTCCTCATCGCCGCGCTGTTCATGCTCGGCTCCGGGGGAACGCCTCCCGGCACCGTCCAGCTCGTGCTGACCGGGCAGGTCACGCTGGCGAGCACCGCCACCTCCCCCGCGGAGACGCAGCCCGGTGCGATCATCGTCGCCGACGCCACCGCCCACCTCCCCGCCGGCACCGAGGTGGAGGGCCCGATCCACGTCATCGGCGGGGAGCTGACGGTGGACGGCCACGTGGCCGGTGACGTGGTGCAGCTGGCCGGGACCGTCGTCGTCGGCCCGGACGCGACCATCGCCGGCGAGCTCCGCCACGTCGCGGGCACGCTCGAGGTGGACCCGGCGGCGGATGTCGCCCGGCGCACCTCGGTGGCGGTGACGTCCGACGACGCCGGCGGGCCGGCCACGTACGTGCCGCTGGCGGTGTCCACCCTGCTGCTGGCGTTGCTCGCCGGCTGGCTCGCGCGCTCGCGGCCCCGGCTGCTGGGGAACGTTGCCGACGCCGTGACCTCGCACCCCGTCATCGTGCTGACCGTGGGGGTGCTGCTCGGGTTGACCTCCATCGCCCTGATCGTGTTCATGGGCTTCACGCTGGTGCTGCTCCCGGTCGCGCTGGTGGCACTGGCCGTGGGGGCGGTGGCGCTGGCGGCCGGGACGATCGGGTTGGGACACGCCGTGGGAAGGAGGATGCCGGGGGTGTCGCCGCCGGTGGGGACCGCGCTCGGGGTGGTGGTGACGGTGGCGGCACTGCAGGTGGTGGGCCTGGTGCCGGTGGTCGGCGGCCTCGTGGCCATCGCGGTGCTGCTCGCCGGGCTCGGGGCGACGATCCTGACCTACTTCGGGCTCGCGCGGTTCGAACCGGTGCACATCCCCGAGTGAGTGCGGTTCCGCGTGGCCGGAGGCCCGCGTGACGCAGGTTCCGGGTGACCGCCGTTCACCTCTCGGTCACCTGCCCGTACGCTTCCGTCAACCTTGAACGGGGAGGATGAGCCCATGCTCGACGAGAACCAGCCCACGCCCGCGGTGTCCGGGGACCCTGCCGGCC
>RZYE01000235.1 GCA_009930425.1 Actinomycetota bacterium
TCCACGGGCGTGCCGACGGAGAGGTCCACGAGTCCGTCCGGGTGGGCGGACGCGAGCGCCTTGGCGCCGGCGAGCGAGTCCCAGGGGAAATCAGGCAGGGCGGAGCCATGGAAGCCCATGGTCAGCGTCCGGTGTCAGTCCTGCGGGGGCAGGGCGGCGATGATCGGGTGATCCTTGTCGATGAGACCCATCTTCGCGGCTCCTCCGGGCGAGCCGAGGTCGTCGAAGAACTCGACGTTCGCGTTGTAGTACTCGCTCCACTGCTCCGGGACGTCCTCCTCGTAGAAGATCGCCTCGACGGGGCAGACGGGTTCGCACGCGCCGCAGTCCACGCACTCGTCCGGGTGGATGTAGAGGGACCGTTTGCCCTCGTAGATGCAGTCGACGGGACATTCATCCACGCACGCCTTGTCCTTCACGTCCACACACGGCTGGGCGATGACATAGGTCACGGCAGTTCCTCTCTCGCGGTTCGCGCGATCATTCTCGCACTTCAGGGGCCAAAATGGGGAGATGTCCACCCCTCCCGAGCTGCCGTGGCTCGCCTGGTCCGTGGGGGACCGCGTGGTGCTGCGCTACCGCGGCGCGGACGGCGCGCCGGCGGAGGCGCTGGGGTACCTGACCGAGGTGGCCCCGGACCACGTGTGTCTCGACACCCGGCGCGGGCCGGTGCGCGTGGAGGCGCGTGCGATGGTCACCGGGAAGCGGGTGCCCCCGCCGCCACCGCGGCGCTGAGCCGCCACGGCCTCGCCCTGCCCCTCGCCGGCTGACGCCGGCTCAGGGAGCCTCGCCGCAGACCACGTTGTTCCAGGGCGCGTACGTCCAGGTCCAGCTCTCCTTGTCGTGGAGGGCGCCCTCGAGGTACCGCCACCGGGTGACCGTCACGGTGAAGCCGACCTGGCCGCCGCTCTCGGGGAGGCACTCGGGGTCGGTGTTGTACACGGTCTGCGGCTGGGTGATGTTGTACCGGCCGGAGGTGTCCGTCTCCACGTCGAAGTGGGAGGTGGACCAGAACCGCACCCACACGCGCCCGCCCTCGACCCAGGACTGGACGAGCACGCCGTACGGGGTGGAGTTCCGGAACTTCATGTCCACGGTGGGCGCCCACATGGTGGCCTCGCGCCCCTCCGGGTACCGGGAGAAGTACCGGGAGTGGGGCTTGTGCTCCACGAGGTCCATGCCGGCGAAGTAGGCGGCGTTGTACGTGGTGGTGGAGAGCTGGGACAGTCCCCCGCCGAGCGCCTTGGTGTAGAAGCCGTTCTCCACCACGCCGGAGGAGACGAATCCACGGGCCTCCGTCACGGGGCCCAGCGCCTCGATGAGGGAGAACACCTCGTCCGGTTTCACGAGCGTGTTCGTGATGATGCCGGTGCCGTTGATGAGGTTCTGGGTGCGCACGTTGTCCGAGGTGAGCGGCGTGCTGAACTCGGAGACCACCTCGGTCACCTTCAGCGCCTTCGCGTCCTCGGTGGTGAAGTCGGCCGCCGCCTCGATCCGGCCGACCGTGGCGGACCGGGTGGCGCTGAGGGCGGCCGCGGTGACGGCGGTGCCGAGTTCCTCGGCGTCCACCTCGGTGCCGGGCTGGGACGGGATGACGGCGGGCGCCCCGTTCTGGATGACGATGCGGGCGTCGGTGCCGTCCGCGGCGAGGCTGGGCTCCAGCTCCACGAGGCGGTCGCGGAGCGCGTCGGCGTCGAGGCGGAGTTCCAGCGTGCCGTCCACGGGCTCGACGACGGCGGCAGCGAGGAGGTCCTCGACCTCCAGGGGCGTGTTGGTGTCGCCGACCGTGACGGTCACCGGCCCCGAGGTGAGGGGTTCGACGATCTCGCGCACGGCGTCGTCGATGGCGTCCTGGCCGATCACGGGCTCCAGGGTGACCTCGGGGAGTTCCACCGGCTCGGGCTCGGTGAGCCAGGTCTCCACGATCGTGGGGACGGCCCGGTCGACGTCGAGGCCGACGCCGTCGGCGGGGTCGGTGACCTGGGCGGCGCCGTCGGCGAAGGCGATCTCACCCTCGACGGGCTGGACCTCGAGCTCGGGACGAAGGCTGTCGAGGAGATCGCGGAGGGACTGCTCGTCCACGGCGGAGACGGGGTCCACGTCCCCTGATCCGACGAGGTGCGCCCAGAGGATGCGCGGGTCGAGGGAGAACCCGGCGAGCGATGCGACCGTGGCCTCCGTGTCGACGCCGAGGCCGGCGGAGGACGGGTCGATGGTGGCGGTGCGGTTCCCGAGGGCGAGCTGCAGGGGGTCGGAGTCCAGGCCGCCGAGTTCCTCCTCGAGGCGCTCCTGTGCGGCCGGCACCGACAGCCCACCGATGCCCACGCCGAGGACGGAGGTGTTGTTGGGCACCTTGTCCTTCAGATACCACGCGGCGCCCACGTAGGCGAGCGCGAGCACGGCGGCCACGGCGGTGAGCCAGATGGCCACCCGCGCCCCCGCGCCCCTCTTCTCCGACTCGGGCTCGAACTGCTCGAGCGCGGCCACGTCGTCGTCCATGTCCCTCCCTCGGGGCGTGTCGCCCCTCCCTGATCCTAACCAACGGGGGACGGCGTTCCCCGGGGAGGGCGTGTGACTCCCCCCTCAGTCCCCAGCGGTCGACGCCGGTGCAGGCCCGCCGGCGGCGAAGAGCCGCTCGGGGAGCAGGAATCCGAGGACGCAGAGGACGAGAGCCCCGGCGGTCCAGGCGACGCCCACCGTCTGGCCGATCACGATGCGGTCCTCCGCCACCCACGCGGCGGCCACGACCGCCAGCACGGTGACGGCGTAGGCGGTGTAGGCGCCCCGGCCGGCAAGCGCACGCATGAACACCGCGCCGAGCCCCACCGCGGCGAGGGCGACGACCACCCCGGTGGGGAAGGCGCCGATCGTGACGCGGTGGAAGACGGAGCCGAGCACGCCGACGAGGGCGCCGGTGAGCAGGCCCGCCAGGACGGCGGTGACCGCCTCGAACCGCTCCACCGTGGACATCAGGAGGACCGGCGGTTCCGGGCCGCGATCTTGAACCGCTCCTGGGACTCCAGCACCACCTTGCGGATGCGGACGGCGGCGGGCGTGACCTCCACGCACTCGTCCTCGGCGGCGAACTCGAGGGACTCCTCGAGGGTGAGCCGCCGCGGCGGGGCGATGTTCTCGAACACGTCGGACGTGGAGGACCGGATGTTCGTGAGCTTCTTCTCGCGGGTGATGTTGACGTCCATGTCCTCGGAGCGGGTGTTCTCGCCCACCACCTGGCCCTCGTA
>RZYE01000236.1 GCA_009930425.1 Actinomycetota bacterium
ACCCCTGAGGGCACCGCACCGGCCGAGGCTCCTACCGAAGAGGCTCCTGCCGAGGGATAGCTACACGCGGCTCTCCAGCTCGGCACCCGCGGGCGCCGAGGCGGGGCTGGCGGGCTCCATCGAGGTGCCCCGTGCCCGCGCGATCTGGCGCATCACGTGGTACACGATGAGGGAAGACGCGGTACCGAGCGCGATGCCCTCGAACGCGACATCCCCGGCCATCCAGGTGTAGTTGGCGATGCCGACCACGAGGGCGATCGCCGCCGAGTTCAGGTTCACCGGATCGGAGAAGTCCACCTTGTTCTGCACCCAGATGCGGGCGCCGAGCATCCCGATCATGCCGTACAGCACGGTGGCGGCCCCTCCGAGAACGCCGAGCGGGATCGTGTTGATGAGCTCGCCGAACTTCGGCATGAGGGACAGCCCGAGTCCCACCAGGCCGGCCACCATGTACGCCGCCGTGGAGTAGACCCGCGTGGCGGCCATGACGCCGATGTTCTCGGCGTACGTGGTGGTGCCCGACCCGCCGCCGGAACCGGCGAACACGGTGGCGACGCCGTCGGCGAAGAGGGCGCGGCCAATGTACGGGTCGAGGTCCTGCCCGGTCATGGCGGCCACGGACTTCACGTGCCCCACGTTCTCCGCCACCAGCACCAGGACCACGGGCAGGAACAGCCCGAGGATGGCCGGGTTGAACTCCGGGGTCTGGAACTGGGGCAGCCCCACCCAGGCGGCGTCACCCACCGCGGTGAAGTCCACCTCGTCGCGGAACACGGCGACCGCGTACCCGACCAGCACGCCCACCAGGATGGACAGCCGCCCGATGATGCCGCGGAACAGCACGGCCGTGAGCACGATCGCGGCGATCGTGACGAGCGCGGTCAGGGGCGCCGCCTGCACGTTGTTCCACGCCGCCGGGGCCAGGTTGAAGCCGATGAGCGCCACGATCGTGCCGGTCACCACCGGGGGCATGACCACGTCGATCCAGCGGGTGCCCGCATAGTGCACCACGAGGCCGACCGCGGCCAGCAGCGCACCCGCAGCGGCCACGCCACCGAGCGCCGTCGCCTGGTTGTAGCTGGCCGTGGCGGCGCCGATCGGCGCGAGGAACGCGAACGACGAGCCGAGGTAGGACGGCAGCCTGCCCCCCGTGATCACCAGGAACAGCAGGGTGCCGATGGCCGAGAAGAACAGGGTCGTTGCCGGGGGGAACCCGGTGATGAGCGGGACCAGGAAGGTCGCGCCGAACATGGCGACCACGTGCTGCGCGCCGATCCCGATCGTGCGCGGCCACGTGAGCCGCTCGCCCGGCGACACCACATGGCCGGGCGGAAGGGACTTGCCGTCCCCGTGAAGTGTCCAGGTGAAAGGTGATGCCACCACTTGCCTCCCTTGCGCGTGCGCGCCGAACGGAGGGGCCGGACGGCGCGGTTCTGGTCGGCCGCGAGCCGTTGCCCGGCTGTGACCGTGGCAAGGCTACCGGGTGGCTCGGCCACGCCGTCGGCCTATATTGAATGGCAGGACGCACCGGGAGGTCACACATGAGCGCAGGCTTCACCCCGCCCGCGGGTCCGACGACGCCGTCCGCAGCGCCGTGGCCAGCTGGGCCGCCGACGACGCCGTCCGCAGCGCCGTGGCCAGCCGGCCCGCCGTACCCTCCCCAGCCCTATGCGCCTTCTCCCCCCGCGGGGCCCCGGGGGACGTGGGCGCCGTCCCTTGCCGGCAGTCCGGGCGCCGGGGATGTCCCGCTCGTGTTCCCCGGCACCGAGAGGGTGAATCCGGCGGAGGTGTTCGCCGGCCCCGGTTACACCTCGCCACGCCCGGCGCAGTCGATCTGGGCGCGGATCGCCATCGTGGCTGCCGTGTTCGGCCTCGTGCCCGGGATCTCGGTGCTGGCAGTGGTGGCGGGACACGTCGCGCTGCGCGAGACGTCGGAGTACGTCTCCGGGCGGGGGATGGCGCTGGCAGGACTCGCGCTGGGCTACATCGGGATCACGGTGTGGGCGCTCATCGGCATCGTGTGGGCGATCGCGAGTTGACCCCACGCCGCGGTCCCCGCTGAGTCCCCAAGTCCCGGGGTTCCGCGTGCCTGGGGTTCCCGAGTCCCGGGGTCCCCAAGTCCCGGGGTTCCGCGTGCCCACGCTCATGACGGGCTCACTCGCGCGGACGCGCTAGCCTCAGGGATGTGAAACCCTTCCTGCTGCTCTCCACCCGGCCCGAGGACGCCGCCGCGGATGGGGAGCTTGCCGCCTTCCGCCACTTCGGGGGCCTCGGTGTCAACGAACTGGAGCGCATCCGCCTCGAGGCCGTTCCCCTCCCCCACCTCCACCTGGAGGACTACTCCGGGATCCTCGTGGGGGGCAGCCCGTTCACCTCCTCGGTGCCCACGCAGTACAAGTCCGACTCCCAACTCCGCGTGGAGGCAGAGTTCGCGGACCTGCTCGACAAGGTGGTCGAACTGGACTTCCCGTTCTTGGGTGCCTGCTACGGGGTCGGGACGCTCGGGCGCCACCAGGGTGGGATCATCGACTTCACGTGGCCCGAGCCCATCAGTGCCGCCCACGTCGAGTTGACCGACGACGGCGTCGAGGACCCCATCCTGGCCGGGGTCCCCCGCAACTTCCGCGCCTACGTCGGCCACAAGGAGGCCTGCGCCCGCCTCCCCGAGCACGCCGTCCTCCTGGCGACCTCCCCGACCTGCCCGGTGCAGATGTTCCGGATCGGGCGGAACATGTACGCCACCCAGTTCCACCCGGAACTCAACTACGAGTGGCTGTGCGAGCGCATCGACATCTACCAGGACGCCGGCTACTTCGACCCCAGCGAGATCGATGAGGTCAAGGCCCGCACCGCCAACATCGACGTCAGCCCGGCACACCGCGTGATCGCCAACTTCGTGGAGCTGTACGCCCGGTAGGGGTACCTGGCCACCGGCCCGTGGGAGGCATCAGGCGTGGGTGGTGCGGGTTCGTCCGCACGGTGCGCCGTCCAAGGGCTTACCGCGCGTGCGCGGTGCGGGTTCCTCCGCACGGTGCGCCGTCCAAGGGCTTACCGCGCGTGCGCGGTGCGGGTTCCTCCGCACGGTGCGCCGTGCACCCCACATCACGCGCGCGAAGGCTTACCAAGCATGCGCGGTTTGAGTTTCAGAGCGGAGCTGGCGAGTGGTGCTGCTCGGCCTGGCGGTGTGAAACCTCGCCATCGTCACTATGGCGAGCTTGTGAGTCGAAGG
>RZYE01000237.1 GCA_009930425.1 Actinomycetota bacterium
CGGGTGAGGGCGTAGTGCTTCCGACGGCGGCCGGTCGGGCCCTCGCCCCAGCTCGCCTCCACCAGTCCGAGCCGTTCCAGGCGGTGCAGGAGGGGGTAGAGCATGCCGTCGGTCCAGGTGATGCGGCCGCCGGAGAGTTCGTTCACGCGCTTGAGGATGGCGTAGCCGTAGGACTCGCCCTCGGCGAGGATGCCGAGCACGATCGGGGTGGCCGACGCCGCGACCAGGTCCTTGCCGATGAACATCGGAACCTCCGTCCGGGGTGGGCACGCGGATACCTAGCGCCACAAGGTATCATACCTAGCGCTGCTAGGTGTAACGGGAGGTTCCTGGCGAGCGCGCGCAAGGGGTCGCTGTAGCCTGAAACCATGAAATCCGTGTGGTCGATCCCGGCGGCGCTGCTGCTCCTCCTGATGGCGACCCCGGCGGTGGCCGCGCCCGTCGGTGAGGCGTCAGGCACCGGCGAGGGGAGCGTGTTCCTGCTGGTCGTCTTCGTGGCGGTCGCGCTGGTGTTCTCCTTCGCGTGCTCGATCGCCGAGTCCGTACTGCTGAGCATCACACCCTCCTACATCGAGGGATTGCGGGAGGACCACCCGAAGCGGGCCGAGGTGCTGCAGAAACTGCGGCAGGAGAACGTGGACCGTTCACTCGCCGCGATCCTGACCCTCAACACGATCGCCCACACCGCCGGTGCGATCGGGGCCGGGGCCCAGGCTGCGGTGGTGTTCGGGAGCGCGTGGACGGGCATCTTCTCCGCAGCGATGACCCTGGCGATCCTGTTCCTCTCCGAGATCGTGCCGAAGACCATCGGGACGGTCTACTGGCGGGCGCTCGTGCCGCCCGTGGTGGTGTTCATCCGCGCCCTCATCGTGATCCTGTACCCCCTCGTGGTGGTCTCGGAGTGGATCACCCGGCTCATCGCCCGCGGCCGCGACACCCAGGAGGTGAACCGGCAGGAGTTCATCGCCATGGCGGACGTGGCGGAGTCCGGGGGCCACATCGAGGTCCACGAGTCCCGGATCTTCCGGAACCTGTTCCGCTTCGAGACCCTCACCGCGGAGGACGCGATGACGCCACGGACAGTGCTCGTGGCGCTCCCACAGGGCATGACCGTGTCCGAGGCGCTCGGAGAGGCGGAGCAGATCCCGTTCTCCCGGCTGCCCGTCTACGGCAAGGACATCGACGACGTCACCGGCTTCGTCCTCAAGGACGAGATGCTGATGTACGAGGCGCGCAAGCAGGGCGACACCCGCCTGGAGGAGATCCGCCGCGAGGTGCGCACGGTCCCGCAGGACACGCCCCTCTCCAAGCTGCTCGAGTCCCTGCTCGAGAACAAGCAGCACATCGCGATCGTCGAGGACCGGTACGGCGGCACCGACGGGCTCGTCACCCTCGAGGACGTGGTGGAGACCCTGCTCGGCATGGAGATCGTGGACGAGATGGACGATGTCGAGGACATGCAGGCCCTCGCCCGCGGGCTTGCCGAGAAGCGGGCCGAGAAGTTCCGCAAGCGCAGCGAGGAATGGGAGCGAGCCAGCGAGGCCGAGGCTGGCTCGGGCTCGGGCTCGGGCTCGGGCTCGGGCTCGGAGGCTGAGCATGAGGAGGAGCCCGTCCCGAACCGCGCCGCCAAGCCCCTGGACGCCGACAGCTGACGGCGAGGCCTCAGACCGCGGCGCCGAGCGCGCCGGACAGGGACCGCGCCGCCCGGCGTGGGCGGGCGAGGACGGGGGCGGCGCCGTCGTCGGCGGGTGGGACGAGCCAGGGGTACGCGTCACACTGGGCCACCACGGACTCCCACGGCACCCGCCCACCGCTCCGGCGGAGGTAGAACGCGAGCAACTCCGCCGTTGCCCGGGCATCGCCGAGCGCGCTGTGGGCGTCCACGATCTCGATCCCCGCGGCCTCGCAACAGTGCACGAGCTTACGGGAGGCGCCGCGCACGAACGCGTCCGACCAACGCATCGTGCAGACGCGGGGAAGGTCGGCACGGACCGGCACGTGCGCCCGGCCCAGCTCCGCGGTGAGGAAGCCGAAGTCGAAACCCACGTTGTGCGCCACGAGCACGCGCCCGGACAGTGCCGCCATCACGTCCCCGGCGATCTCCGCGAAGGTCGGTGCGGCGGCCACGTCCCGCGCCCGGATGCCGTGCACCCACGTGGGCCCGACATCGCGCAGCGGGTTCACCAGCGTGCTCCACTCGTGCTGCACGCGGCCGTCCGGGTCCGTCAGCACCACCGCGATCTCGACCACGCGGTCCCGGGTCCGTGCCGCGAATCCCGTGGTCTCGACGTCGACCACCGCGTATCCCAGCACGTCACCCACCGTATCGGCGGGCCCTGTCAGGGCTGGTGAGGCGCGCGGGCCACCGGTCCGCGAACCGCTACGCCGCCAGCCAGGCCTCCGTGACCTCGATGACCCCGCCCGGCGTCCGGCGCCGCCGCCCCGGCCGCACGTGGAACCCCGCCGCGATCAGGATGGCGGGGATCCGGCCGGCGTAGGGATCGCGCATGCCGTCGTAGTCGTCGAGGCGGCGGGCGAAGGCGCTCGCCGCCTGCATGAAGGGGTCGCTCGGCTTGCCGAACTCCACCACGTGCAGCCGGCCGTCCGGCTTCAGTACCCGCCGGAACTCGGCCAGCGCGTCCCGCCGCACCGGCGCGGACATGTGGTGCAGTGCCAGCGAGATCACGATGCGGTCCACGGAGCCGGCGGCGAGCGGCAGGGCCTGCGCCTCTCCCTGGATGAACTCCACCTGGTGCGGGTTCGGCTTCTGCCGTGCCGCGTGGACGTTGCTGCCCGGCTCCACCGCGATGACCCGCGCGTGGGGTGCGGCGTCGGCGATCGCGAGGGCCTGCTTCCCCGTCCCCGCACCCACGTCCAGGATGACGGGCCCCGACGACGACGCCTCGCCAGGCGGCGTCGTCGTCACCGGGAGCCCGGCGACGAGTTGGGAGATGAGGCGCGGCCGCCACGCGGACTCGCGGGTGACCACCGGGAAGAGGAGGTCGTAGAGCTGGGCGCCGTTCATCGTACCTCCGGGGTGGGCTTGGCCATCGCCGGGTGGGAGAAGGCCCAGCGGACGAGGCGGGTGGAGACGTCCCCGGCGGGTCGCGCGATGAAGGCGTCGGTGAGGCGCCAGTCGCCGAGGTCGAGCATGCGGCGGGCGGAGGACGGGAGGATCGAGATCGCGGCGGCGGCGAGCAGCCAGTAG
>RZYE01000238.1 GCA_009930425.1 Actinomycetota bacterium
TGGCTCACTGTTTCATTGCCCTTTCAGCACCGACGTGGTCGCTCCGGGTCGCCCGGAACGCACCTTCCACCGTATAGGTGTGCGGCGCCGTTCCGGTCAACGCGCACGGGACCACTACCGACATCGACGTCACCTGCCACCATACGGTCGCCCTGTTACATCTGAGCGTCCCCGCGGCTCGGAGGGCCCGTGTCAACAGGGCAGCACGGGCTGAACCACAACACGTCGCGATCAGGTCCACCCCTTGCTTGAACCCCACCGCGAAGGGCCGACGATGCCCGACACTCAGTGTGCCAGAGCGAGGCGTTCAAGCAGTGGCTCGCCGACCGACCCCACGCGTGGCGCGATGCGGTGGAGGTCGTCGCGATGGATGGGTTCACGGGCTTCAAGACCGCCACCACCGAGGAGATCCCCGACGCGGTCACCGTGATGGATCCCTTTCACGTGGTGCGCTTGGGTGGAGACGCCCAGGACGAGTGCCGCCGCCGGGTCCAGCAAACCACCACGGGGCACCGTGGTCGTGCCGGTGACCCGTTGTACGCCGCCCGGAGGACCCTGCACACCGGGATCGACCTGCTCACCGACACCCAGCAGCAACGGCTCGAGAACCTCTTCCGCGGCGATGAGCACGTCGCGGTCGAGGCGACCTGGGCGATCTACCAGCGCATGATCGCCGCCTACCGCAACCCCGACCGTGCCACTGGGCGCGAGCTCATGGCCGGGCTGATCACCGCTCTCAGCCACGGCGTCCCCACCGCGCTGAGTGAGGTCATCACCCTCGGGCGGACCCTGAAGCGTCGCGCCGCCGACGTCCTGGCCTACTTCGACCGCCCAGGCTCATCAGACGGACCCACCGAAGCCGTGAATGGCCGCCTCGAGCACCTCCGCGTCTCCGCCCTCGGATTCCGTAACCTCACCTACTACATTGCCCGCGCACTCCTGGAAACCGGGATTCAGACCCCAACTACACCCTGGATTGTGAAGAGCCGCATTAGAGCGACTAGGCCCGTCTCATTGGTCCGCGCCGCAACCACCAGACTGGGGTGTTTCACTAGAGTGGACATATGAAGTTCGAGTTGTCTCCTGTCGCGCTTCTCGGGGCGAGCCTGACTGCGCTGCTGCTGGCCGGTTGCAGCGGTGTGGGCGGAAGCGCGGACGAGGCAGGATACAACTCAGCGTCATGCCGCGACGCACTTGCAACGGCTATACAGCGGGAGCGGACAGGCGACGCCTCCGGTGCCGTCACTTCGGATGGCTGGCTGAGTGACAACTGCTCAACGGAAATCCATATCCTCACCGACTACAGGTCGGCACGCGCGATGGCCGAGCAATCGGGCCCTGACAGCTGCAATTCATGGACCCAGTACATCAACGAGGAGACGGTCGACCTCCTACGCCA
Organism: Actinomycetota bacterium; assembly: GCA_009930425.1. Taxonomy (GTDB): domain Bacteria; phylum Actinomycetota; class Actinomycetes; order Actinomycetales; family Actinomycetaceae; genus UBA1383. The sequence goes on from RZYE01000238.1 coordinate 1,400, forward strand.
GGACGGCCTGTGCACCAGTGATGTTCCCGCACCCGCGGCCGAGGTCCCGGCTGTCGAGGTACAACCCGGCGGGGGGATTGCGTGGGACCAAGCCAAGGGTTACGTCGGCTCCACCCAGCGGGTGTGTGGGCCTCTAGTCAACATGGGCAACTCCCATGACGACGTCTTTCTCAACATCGGTCTTGGTTACCCTGACCCGGAAAGATTCACCATCGTGCTGTGGGATGTCGGGGGGGTCGAGCCCATTGCGCCCGGGACCATGCTGTGTACCTCCGGAGTAATTACCCTGTACCAAGACGTCGCACAGATCCAACAGCGGTCCGCCAGTTCGGTCGAACTCTACGGCTAGGACGGTGGCATGACGCCCCAGCCAGAAGCGCCCCGTCAGGCGTGAACGATGTCTCCGGTTGAGTCGGCTGCCCTATTAACTCGGCACCGAAGCCGCAGGTGGAGTTGTCGTCAAGAATATGCTGTCACCAATTAGCGTCGGTGGAGCACGGCTCAGCCCAGGAGCAGAAAACCGAGTTCATCAAGCGTAAGCAAGTCCTCGTCAACTGCACCTGGGACGCGAGCAACAGCTTCCCCGTACAACTCCCTCAGCTCTGCAAGTCGGCGCGCGCGGCGATCAGAAGCCACCTGGACTTGCTCCATCATGCCGCGCTCGCGAAGGACCTCCTTCACGACCGCAGGGGCCACGACCGTACGGCGTTGGCTCTTCAACATTCCTTGGAAGTTGGACAGATTACGTTCCACCTTCTCGATGTCGCTCAGCATCCGCGCTCGCCCTCCGAACTCGAAGTTGGTGGCCGCAAAAGCCCGGCCAGATCTGAGCCTAGTGTCTTGATCGTCGCTGCCACCCAGAATTGGCTCATGCCCTCGCCTTTGGTGCGGCTTTCAGGATCAGACCGCGGATGCATCGGTCGCAGGGACTGGGCTTGGGGATGAAAAACGGGGCTGGGCGGGGCCACCACATCCGCAATGGTGTGGGCACCCTTCAGTGCCTGCATCTCCGCGGCGCATTCCAGCGCGTGCTGCCGGGCGAGGAACAGCCACGTTGCGTCACCAACTGCGATGGCGTCTCAATGGGTGGCCGGTTAGCGAACGAGCGTGCGTTCCGTCTGTGCCAGGTAGTCGCGGAACCCGATCGTACTCAGGAAGTGGACGATAGAGGTCTTGTTCTGAGCCCTTGAGCATGGCGTCGGGTGTACTCGATGGAGGCGTTGTCTTGCTCCAGCGTTAATGGGCTCCTCACAATGCAGCGTGGTAGTTGGGGTCTGAATCCGCCGGCTTCCAGGAGTGATCGGGCGATGGTATCTCGCCCTCGCTATGATGATGATCGTTTTGTCGCCGATTCTGAGTTCAGGCTCGAGAACGAGGCAAAGAGGCACTGATGCGTCTCTTTCCAAACATCGAGGGCCCTTGGAATTAGCTCCGTCTCGCGGGTCAAGAGCGGGAGCAGGCCAGATGGCTTCCTCGGCATGATGACGGTGGTTGCGTTCCCCTTCATTGGCGGCCCCAGGACGTGGATCTAGCCCCAGATGCAGAGCCTGTGGGCCCTTTCACGCGCCATGTCGTAGCCCCAGAAGGGGCCTCGAGCACGGGCCCTGCTCGATTCCATTTCCCTTGCAAGCACGACGAGCAACCACTGGAGCTCCCGTCAATGTGACTGTCAGTGCAAGCTGATGGCATGGACGTCATGTCCCCTTTCGACGCACGGCCCGGTGGGGTGATTCCCCCATCGTGGAGCGCACCTTCGCCGGCCGTGTTGGAGAACGCGCTCCGGGCAACTGAAGCTGCGTTCT
>RZYE01000239.1 GCA_009930425.1 Actinomycetota bacterium
TCCTCGGCGTTGCCGTAGACCGGCTCCTGACGGTAGGAAGCCTCGTCTGCGCGGATCAGAGGCACCGTGGCGCAGGACGGGAACCCAGCGACCCCACCCGCGACAACGGTGGACGCCTCACCCGAGGGGCTCTCTCCGGGAACCGACCCCGGACCTCCACATGCACCAACGAGCAGGAGACCGGCCCCCAGGACACTCAGCCGCGCTCCCTCGGACAGAGCTCCCCGCGTCATCCACATGGTTCTCGCCTCCTTGAATCAGTCTGCCTGTTCTCTGCTGCGAATTGGACCGGCTGGCCGGGCTCAATTCCCCGCAACCGGATGCCACAGCCGGGACGTACTCATCAGCTGGTCTGGAGGTGGGGCGCGGTGGAGCATCGTGTATGACCAGTCTTCAGCCTGTCTTGTTCCCGGTTGTCATCGACAGTGCGACCGACCCCCTCCTCCGGGCGGTCGCCGCTCACCTGGCCCGGCCGCTGGCCGACGCGGCCGCCCTGCCAGCGTGGGACGGCGACGACAGGTACTGGCGCATCCGGCAGGTTCTGTGGCGCAGGCGAGCGGGAGTCGTCGTGTTCGATGAGGTCGAACGAACGAACAGCGGATAGGCGCTGACGACCCGTGCCACGGTCCAGGGTTGGAGCGTCGTAGCACGACGTCGCCGCCTACATCCGCTCGCGCCCGGACCGCTACCCCGGCGGGCAGGCGATCGGACCGGAGTGGACGCAGGAGTCGCTCGACGACGTCGACCTGGTCGCGTTCGAGCTGGACCCGAAGTCGCGGATGGGTGCCTCACGGTTCATCGGTCGCTCGGCAGGGCCGGTCGGATGCTGGTGGTGATCGCGTTCAGGGACGCTGATGGCGACCGCCACGGCATCAATGCATGGCCCGCCACCGGGGCCGATCTGACGTGTGTTCGTGGACGTCGGTGGACGTTGGTCCTTGATCGGCGGACCTCCGCTGACCTGCACAGAGAGACGTTGACCGACTGCCACGAACATCGGAACACGCAAGGTCTCGGCGAACCGCCTGGCGAAGCAGGAGCAAGGTCGCGGGTGTCCCGACACACTGGTGAGCACGAAAGTCCTTGTCCTGATGGCGGCCGCGCTCCTTCTCGCCGGGTGCAGCAGCACCACCGAACCATCTCCGACGGCATCCTCGCCCGCGTGGGATGTGGCGGCGACGGGTGTTCCGTCCCCCTCCACTTCGGCGACCGCGGCCTCCCCTGCGGCGCCCAGCGAGTTGGCGATCCCCGAGTCACCGAGAGAGATCGCCCGCTCCGTGTTCGGCGTTGACCGGAAGGACGTCGTCTCGGGCGATGCGGTGGAGGGCTTGACCCTGGAGGCCCGTGTGGCCTGCCTCGACCCGGAGAAGGGGACCGCGTGGTTCGAGGTGCTGGACGCCCGCGTCGACAGCACCGGGGAGCTGAACAGTGTCATGGGCGGCTATTTGGTGCGCGACGGCAACGAGATCATGGCCGCCACCACGGCACCGTTCTCCGGGCCGATGCAGATCACATTCCGGCAGGTACCCCCCAACGCTGTGGAAGGCTACGCGATCCTCAGCACCGGCTGACCGCCCGGGCCACGGGTTCCCCGCGCGGTGCTATCGGTTGATGGTGTCGGCGTCGTGGCGGAGGGACTCGGCACCGGTGAGGGGGAGGGCCTCCAGGAGGGGGTGGGCGACGACGTCGTCAACGGCCGCCGCCGTGGCGGCGACGAGGGGGGAATTGAAGTCGATCTCGGTGGCCACACACCAGGCACGGTCTGCAGGCCAGAACAGGGAGGGTGACTGCGTCTGCGGGAACGGGGCGTCCGCGCCGTCGTAGTGGGCGACTGTTCCCAGAGGTCGGAGGTCGGGTTCCAGGGATCGGGGGCGCCGATGAGGGTGTGCCACTGCACCTCGGGGCGGATGGTCCGCCCGGCGACGTGACCGAGACCGCCCGCGAGGCGGGGCCGGATCCAGTCCGCCGCCGTCACGGTGGTCAGGAGTTCCACCTTGTCGGTCCACATACTGCCAGTATGGTCCGCACCCTCAACCGGAGCGCATTCGAGGGTCGTCGTTCAGGGTGCCCCTGCCGCCTGGTGCACGAGGAGGGCGAGCTGGACCCGGTTTGTGACTGAGACCTTCTCGAACACCCGCGCGAGGTGTGTCTTGATAGTGGGAAGGGAGAGGAACAACTCGGCGGCAATCTGCGCGTTGGTGCGCCCGTCGGCCACGAGGGCGGCGATCTCCCGCTCCCGCTCGCTCAGCGCCCCCAGCCTGGCGGTGGCGCCGTCGTTCGCGGGACGGTTGGTGGCCCGGGAGACGAGACGGCGGAGCACGCTTGGGCTGAAGGTCATCGAGCCCGCCGCGGCCTGGTGGATCCCGGCCACGAGGTCGGCCGGTGCGGTGTGCTTCAGCAGGAAGCCGGCCGCTCCGGCTGTGAGGGCGCCGAGGACGAAGTCGTCGGTCTCGAAGGCGGTGAGGATCACCACCGCGGGCGGGTCGGGGAGTGCCCGGATCCGTCGGGTGGCCTCCACACCGTCGCACCGCGGCATCCGCACGTCCATGAGGACCACTGCCGGTGCCAGGTCCGACACGAGTGTGACGGCGGCCTCGCCGTCGTCAGCCTCGCCCACGATCTCGATGCCCGGTGCGCCCTCCAGGATGAGGCGCAGGCCTGCGCGGATGAGGGGCTCGTCGTCCACGAGGAGCACGCGCACTGGTGCCGGGTCAGTCACGTCTCCCATGGCACCAATGCTTCCACAACGAACCGCCCGGACCTTTCGCCCGCCGTGAACGTCCCTCCGATGAGGGAGAGCCGTTCGCCCAGGCCCACGAGCCCGAGGCCCGTCCCGCCGCCGAGGCTCACGCCGCCCACGGGGTTGGTCGCGGTCACCTGAACGCCCTTCGTGGGCGTGCCCGTGACGACGACGTCGACGCCTTGGCCGGGCGCGTGCCGCACCGCGTTGGTCAGGGCCTCCTGCACCACCCGGACCACGTGGGCGATGACGGCCGCCGGGGGCTCCGGGGCGACGGCGACGTGCAGCGAGACTGGCGTTCCGGCGGTCCGGACGTCGTCGACGAGGGTCTCGAGGCGATCGAAGGAGGGTGCCGGGGTGGTGTCGGCCGGGTCCTCGCGCAGCACGGTGAGGACGGTGCGCAGTTCCTCGGCGGCCGCCTCGGCGGTGCCCCTGATGACGGCTGCGGACTGC
>RZYE01000240.1 GCA_009930425.1 Actinomycetota bacterium
CGCACAGCTCACGGGCAGCATCGGTTCCCGGCTGAACGTCGTGATCGGCAGCCCTGGCGGCGAGAGCCCGAACCCACAGCTGAAGTACGTTCCGTGATGAGGCGTGCCGTTCCACATCAGATTGCCCCACGTGGCGGGGCAATCTCACGTCCCGCAGAACGCCATCCCACCTTGGATGACCACCTCGCCGCCACCATCGCGTTGACGAAGGTCTGGTCACAATGATCCCGGTCTGGGACCATGGGCCCATTGAACGCATGACGAGGGGGCAACGTGCCGCAGACAACCGATACACAGCTCCGTCAGGAGATCCGGCGGCTGCGAACCGAAATCGCAGCGGCCGGCCGGACGAGTCCGAGAGGCCGCCCGAACGCGCTGGACCAGTTCGCGTTGTCCCTCGAGCCCACCCGGAATCTGCTCGCGACGGCGCCCGCCCTTCCCGCGGCGCTGCCCGGCGTGGTTGACCGCGCCGGTTCCCCCACGCCGGTGACGCCCGCCGAGCCCTCCGAACCCGAACCCACCGAAACCACCGAAACCACCAAGCCCGAGCCTGAACCCGAGCTGGCGTCCGAGGAGGACATCGCAGCGAAGCTGGCACAGCTCGAGGCCACGATCCAGCAGCTCAACGATCAGCAGCGGGCGAAGAACATCGCCTACTTGCGACAAGTCGGGCAGAGGACCCAGCGGGGTGCTCTCGTCGCGTTGGCGGTCGGAGCTGGGCTCATCCTCTTCATGGACCAGCCGCTCCGGAGTGATTCCCGCTTCCAGATGGCGTGGTTGGCGGCTGTGGCGGTCTGGCTCGTGGTGGCGGCGATCAGCGCCGTGCGGCGGTCCGAGGGCGGAATGACTCCCATGCTCCTGGGCAAGGACGGACGGTTCTCCACGTCGCACTTCCAGGCCTGGATCTGGACCATCATGGTGGCCTGGGGGTTCTTCTTCTTCATCGCTTCGGGGCTGGCAGCCGGCAACCTGGACGGTTTTAACGATGAGACCGTCAACCTGGACGCGGACTACCTCCTTCTCCTCGGTGGTCCGTTCGCCGCCCTGGTGGCCGCCAAGGCGCTGACGGCGGCGAAGTCCGCCGCCGGTGACCTCCAGCAGGTCAGCACCGAGCAGGCGCGTGTCACGGACGTCCTCTCCAACGACGACGGACGCACCGATCTCGTGGACAGCCAGTACCTGTTCTTCAACTTCGTGGCGCTGGTGGCCTTCCTCGCACTGTTCGCGCTGGAACCCAAGGAGTTCCCGGACCTTCCGGACGGGCTCGTCATGCTCACCAGCGCCTCGGCCCTCACCTACGTGGCGAACAAGGCGGTGGTGAAGAACGCGCCCGGGATCCTCAGCATCACCCGCGATGCCGGTGAGGGCCTGCCGCGTGTGGGTGAGGTCATCCGGATCCACGGCTTCAACTTCGTCCCGCCGGGCGGCGCAACGGAGGAATCCCTCACGCGTGTCCGTGTGCGCTTCTCCGGCGTCGAAGCGCCGGTAGCGCCTCTGCCGATTCACGAGAACGAGCCGGCGGTCCAAGCGAGTGCCGCCCCCGAAGCGGACGAGCCCCCCACCCCACGACGCGGCGCATCACTCTACGTGGACAACGTCACCGCGACCGACCTTCGCGTCACGATCCCCGAGATGCCCGAGTTCCAACTCCCGGCGACCGTGGAAGTCACCGTGGTGACGGCGGCCGGAGTCGAGACGGCGCCGCCGTACCGCCTCACGATCGGCGCGTAGTAGGAAGCTCCCTCACGTCACCCACACCCACGCCACGAGCGCGAAGCGACACCGTTCCCGCGCGGCCGCACAGGCTCAACGCCATGCCATCCGCCCGATGATCGCGGGACGGCGGTGGGAGCATCAACCTGTGGACCTGCACGAAGCCCTGGCCATCATCCAATCCCCCGTCCTGCTCGCCGGTGACAGCAACCAGACGGTCGCCGACATCGCCGGCGTTCACCTTCGTCGCTCAACGGCACTGCCTCTTCCTGAGATCGACGGAGGAGTCTGGACTCGTCCTATCGATCTGCTACGCGATCTCTCCCTCGCCACGTGGTTCGTCCACTACCACCCCACCGTCTTCGACGCATTCAGGCACTGGGCGGTGCTGCGGTACATCGGCGCATTTGAAACCTCCGGCGGTCCAAGTCTCAAGTTGTCGATGGCCGCTCAGCGGGTCACCGGAAACCAGCGCCGGGTACTGAGCGAGGACCTCGGAATTGCGACAGCGGTGCTCCTTGCTCGGAGGTGGCTCAAGGAGAGACACCCGGATGTGGCACTCCATGTGGTCGATATCGACGCCGCGGTTGAGCTCGGCCTGATCGAGAAGCCCCCCGGCGGCCGACGGGCCGACTACCTTCTGACCGGGGTTGACACCGCTTCCCACCACTTGTTCGCGTACGGCATCCTCGAGGCGAAGGGAACCTCCGGGGGTCAGCATCACCGCACCCAGGTGCGGAAGGGTGCCGCCCAACTGGAGGAGACGACGGTCAAGGGTGGCCGGGTCCCCGGACTCGTCGCCGCAGTGCTCGGGTCCACTGACCTTCGGTACAAGGCCGTGGAGATCGTGCCCGTGTCGAGCTGCGACAAGGTCGACCTGGGATACGTGGGACGACTCCCCCCGACTGCGCTGTATCCGACCCTGCCAGAGACCCCCGCGGAGGAGCTTCTCCGCATGGAGTGGGCGAGGATCGCCGAGATCGCCAACAACCTCGAACTGCTCGCAAGGGTCTCCACCCCGCGCCTGTGGGAGGGGCGCGCGAGCGGCCTGAGCGCGCGACAAGGAGAATCCGCACGAGTCCACGTCGCGGATGCGACCTACGTGGGGACCATCTCCCGCATCCCACTGCCTGGCGGTGCGCTCGGAGCGTTCCTCGGCGTGGACGAGGATCTTGTCGCTGCGATCGCGCGCGGTGATCCAACGGAAGTGTCGGAGGTACGCACCCATTTGAGAGCGCGGGAGACCACAGCGCAGGAACCACGATCAGCGGAGCGCGCCGTCAGCGTGGAGTCGGGGACGGCGTTGGTGCTCACACCTGTTAGGTGACGGACGCACGATCACCCCTTTCGGCGGCGCGCCTCAGGCTCCAGCAGCCTGCTCACGGGCACTGTGTTCCCGTGAGCGTTGACAATCAGCCGAAGACTGTCGCCCTCCCAGAGGACTCCAAGCTGAGCCTCTCCGAGT
>RZYE01000241.1 GCA_009930425.1 Actinomycetota bacterium
GTCACGGCGCCGCTGAGCACGTCGACACGCGCGAGTCCGTTGACCACGCCCTCGCCGTGGACCTCGGCGACGGCGTACACCACGTGGCCGGCGAGGGTCAGGTCGGCGTAGCGGGCGCCGGCGGGGGTGACGGGACGGGGCACGGACCAGCCGTCGTCGGAGGCCACGGTGACGTACAGGCGGGAATCGGACCGCTCCGAGAAGACGCACACCCCGTCGGCGACGTCGAAGTCGCGCCCACCGTACTCGTGCACCTTCGAGGCCACGTCCACCGGCGATCCGTCCGCGTGCACCGTGGTGACCGCCTCGTGGACGCCGTTGGCCGCGCGCATCACGACCCCGCGGCCGTCCCCACCGGTCTCCTTCCAGTAGGTGGCATCGCCGTCGATCCGCGGTGGGGCGAGCCGCACGACGGCGGAGGTCATCTCCGCGAGGGTCAGGGGTGAGGTCCAGGAGCCGTACGGCGCGGGGGTGGGGGACATGGAGCCAGCCTAGCCCGCGGCCCCGTGTGCTTCCGGGCGAGCCGTCGTACAGTAAGGTCCAGCGCACACCTGAGGAGGCCCGATGTCAGTTCTGGACCGCGTGACGCGACCCCGTGACCTGAAGGGTCTCGTCACCGACGAGCTGGTGCAGCTCGCCGCCGAGATCCGGGAGTTCCTCGTGACGAACGTCGCGCGGACGGGCGGCCACCTCGGGCCCAACCTCGGTGTCGTCGAGCTCACCATTGCGATCCACCGGGTGTTCGACTCCCCGCGGGACCGGGTCGTCTTCGACACCGGCCACCAGTCCTACGTCCACAAGCTCCTGACCGGCCGTCACGACTTCAGCCGGCTGCGCCAGCGCGGCGGGATCTCCGGCTACCCCGCTCGCGGCGAGTCGGTCCATGACGTGGTCGAGAACTCCCACGCCTCCTCGGCCCTGAGCTGGGCGGACGGCATCGCCAGGGCCAACCTGCTCCGGGGCCGGACCGACCGGCACGTCGTGGTGGTCGTCGGGGACGGGGCGCTCACCGGCGGGATGGCCTGGGAGGCCCTCAACAACATCGCCGAGGGGCCCGACCGGAACCTCGTGATCGTGGTCAACGACAACGGCCGCTCCTATGCCCCGACCACCGGGGGCATCGCCCACCACCTCGACGCGCTGCGCACCACCCACGGGTACGAGAAGGTCCTCGACTGGGGCAAGCGCACCCTCCTCCAGCGGGGTACCCCCGGACGGATGACCTACGAGGCGCTGCACGGGCTGAAGAAGGGCGTCAAGGACGTCATCGCGCCCCAGGGGTTGTTCGAGGACCTGGGGATCAAGTACATCGGGCCGGTGGACGGCCACGATGTCACCGCCATGGAGTTCGCCCTCACGCGCGCGAAGGCCTACCCCGAGCCGGTGATCGTGCACGCCATCACCGAGAAGGGCCGCGGGTACCAACCCGCCCTCGACGACATCGCGGACCGCTTCCACGCCGTTGGCGTCATCCACCCCGAGACCGGACTGCCCGTGGTCCCGGCCCGGTTCGGCTGGACATCGGTGTTCTCGGACGAGATCGTGAAGCTCGCCCGCCAGCGGGAGGACCTCGTGGCGATCACGGCCGCGATGCTCCAGCCCGTGGGGCTCGGGCCCCTGAGCGAGGAGTTCCCGTCCCGCGTCATCGACGTGGGGATCGCGGAACAGCACGCGGTCGCCTCCGCGGCCGGTCTCGCCTTCGCCGGGATGCATCCCGTCGTGGCGCTGTACGCCACCTTCCTGAACCGCGGCTACGACCAGGTCCTCATGGACGTCGCCCTCCACAACCAGTCCGTCACGTTCGTCCTCGACCGGGCGGGGATCACGGGTGACGACGGAGCGAGCCACAACGGCATGTGGGACATGGCGGTGCTCCGCACCGTGCCCAACCTCCGGCTCGCGGCGCCCCGGGACGAGCATACCCTGCGCGCCGAGCTCCGTGAGGCCGTCGCGACCGAGGGGCCGACCGTGGTCCGGTACCCCAAGGGCTCGTTGCCCGATCCGTTGCCCGCGATCGAGCACCGTGAGGGCCTCGACGTCCTCGCCCGGCACGACGGCGATCGCCGCGTGCTCATCGTGGGCGTCGGGGCGATGGCGGGAACCGCGGTGGACGTCGCCCAGGCACTGGACGCCCAGGGGATCGGGTCCATCGTCGTGGACCCACGGTGGGTCCTGCCTGTGTCCCCTGAACTGGTTCGCCTGGCAGAGGACGTCGAGCTCGTGGCGCACCTGGAGGATGGCCTCGTGTCCGGCGGCGTCGGCTCCGCGCTCCGGGATGCCCTCGCCGATGCGGGTTCCCGCGTCCCCGTCCAGGTGCACGGCATTCCCCAGGCCTTCCACCACCACGCACGGAGGGACGAGCTGATCGAGGAGTTCCACCTGCGGCCCACGGACATCGCGATGCGGGTGGCCGGTGCGCTGCTCCAGGGGGACGCGGTCGACGAGGACGCGGCACGCCTGCTCGGGAGCTGATCAGATCCCGTCGGGGTGGAACGGGCCGCCTGTCGCCGCCGCGGCGCCCACCTCGTCCAGGTAGGGGGTGATGCCGCCCCGGTGCAGCGGCCAGTTGGCTCCCGTGATCATGGCGGTGTCGATGGCGGCGACGTCCGCTACGCCGTCGTCGACCATGAGGTGGACCTCCTCGGCCAGTGCGTGCTGGACGCGGGCGAGCACCTCGCCGGCCGTGGACGGCCGCGGATCGTCCGGCGTGAACCAGCGTGCCACTGCCGGGTCGTGCGGGGTCGAGGCACGTGGCGGGCCGAGGAGGAACGAGGCACCGGCCTCCACCATGGCGTCGAGGCCCGGGCTCTCGGGGTAGCGGTCGCCGAGCTCCGCGCGCAGGGTGTGCAGGACATGGGCCGCCACGGCGGGTCCCACGAGCTGGAGGAGCTGGAGCGGCCCCATGGGCAGCCCGATGGGATCGAGGGCGCTGGCGACGACGTCGACGTCGGTGCCCGCCTCGAGCTCCCCGAGCACCTCGCCCAGCATCCGGACGAGCAGGCGGTTCACGATGAAGCCGGGGGCGTCCGCCACGTCGACGGTCACCTTCCCGGCCGCCTGCGCCAGCGTCCGGGCGGCATCGAGGACGGCGGGGTCCGTGTGCGGCGTGCGGACGATCTCCACCAGCGGCATGACGGCGACCGGATTGAAGAAGTGGATGCCCACGAGCCGC
>RZYE01000242.1 GCA_009930425.1 Actinomycetota bacterium
GGGCTCCTGGTGGTGGCCCAGCTGGCCGAGGCGGTGGCGGCCACGCTCGCCGTCGCCCGCCCGGGAACGGTGGCGACGGTCGCGGACGTGCTGCGCCGGCCCGGCACCGGCCACCTCGCGGGTCTGGGGGTGGGGGCGCGGGCGGCCTCCCGGACCGCGTCCGCGCTGCGGGTGCGCCCCCTGCCGGTGGCGGACTCCTGGGTGCTGGTCGACGACGTCGTCACCACCGGCTCGACCCTCCGCGCCGCCGCCGGGGCGCTCGCCGAGGCCAGCGGCAGGGAGGTGACCGTGGCCTTCGTGCTCGCGGCCACCCCGCCGCGAAGTCGACGGCGCGGTATGTGATGCGGATCATGCCCGGGTGACTAGGATGTTGGCACGAGAAAACTCCGGTGAGGAGGTGATGGGCGGGCGGCTGGCAGCCGCGGACGACTCTCGCCGGACCCCCGGGTTCGGCACCACACCACATCTCCCAGGAGGTCCTGATGGAAATTGCCGTTGTCGGACGCAACACCGATATCCCCGAACGGTTCCGTACCCACGTGGAGGAGAAGCTCGAGAAGATCGAGCAGCTGGCGCCCGAGGCCATGCGCATCGACGTCGAACTCACGCACGAGCGCAACCCGCGGCTGGCGGACAATGCGGAACGGATCGAACTGACGTTGCGGGGCAAGGGACCAGTCGTTCGTGCCGAGGCCAGCGCCTCGGACCGCTACGGTGCGCTGGACCTCGCTGTTGCCAAGCTCCAGGAACGGCTCCGTCGGGCACGTGACCGCAAGAAGGACCGCCGGAAGGCAGGGCCGGGGGAGACCCCGCCCCCCGTCTCCGTCCCGGCCGCCGTCCCCGCTGCCGAGGAGGCACCCGCCCCGAAGCCGAACGGCACCCCCACGAAGGCCGGGGAGGCCGTCGAGATGCAACTCGGGGACTCGCCCGTCGTGGTGCGCCAGAAGCTGCACGAGGCCTCGCCGATGACCATCGACCAGGCGCTGTACGAGATGGAACTCGTCGGCCACCCGTTCTACCTGTTCATCGACTCCGAGACGAAGCAGCCCTGCGTGGTCTACCACCGGCGCGGGTGGACCTACGGCGTCATCCGGTTGGACACGGTCGTCGCCTGAGACCTGCCTCGCGCGCGGGGGAGCCTCCCGCAGCCGCGCTCTCATTTCGGTGAGGGTTTCGGCAGGCCTCCCCGCGCCGCGCCTCGGTGCACTCCCTCGCCACGGAGTCCGTGGCGAGGAGTCGTGCCGGAACAGCGGTGAGCGCCCACCCGTGCGCCGAGGGCTGAAAATCCGCCCCCCGCACCGCCGGCCCCCGACCCTCCCCGTACGATGGAGGCCGTGGACTGGCCGGCTGGTCGTGGACGAATGGAGTACCTGTGGCGTCACTGGTGAACAAGATCCTGCGGATGGGCGAGGGGCGGATCGTCAAGAAGCTGCACGGGATCGCCAATCAGGTCACCGCGCTCGAACCGGAGTTCGAGGCCATGACGGATGCGGAGCTGCGCGGCCAGACCGACGAGTTCCGTGAGCGCCTGGCTGACGGGGAGTCCCTGGACGACCTCCTGCCCGAGGCCTTCGCCGCCGTCCGGGAGGCGGCCCGCCGGACGCTGGGCCAACGCCACTTCGACGTGCAACTCATGGGCGGCGCCGCCCTCCACCTCGGGAACATCGCCGAGATGAAGACCGGTGAGGGCAAGACCCTCGTCGCCACCCTGCCGGCCTACCTCAACGCGCTGGAGGGCAAGGGCGTCCACGTCGTCACGGTCAACGACTACCTCGCCTCCTACCAGTCCGAGCTGATGGGCCGGGTCTTCCGCTTCCTCGGCCTGACCACCGGCTGCATCCTCGACGGGCAGCGGCCGGACGAGCGGCGCCGCGAGTACGCCGCGGACATCACCTACGGCACGAACAACCAGTTCGGCTTCGACTACCTCCGCGACAACATGGCCTGGACGCTGGAGGAGACGGTCCAGCGGGGCCACAACTTCGCGATCGTGGACGAGGTGGACTCCATCCTCATCGACGAGGCCCGCACGCCGCTCATCATCTCGGGCCCCGCCTCGGGGGACGTGAACCGCTGGTACGGGGAGTTCGCCCGGATCGCGATGCGGCTGCGCCCGGAGGAGGACTACGAGGTCGACGAGAAGAAGCGCACCATCGGCGTCCTAGAGCCGGGCATCGAGAAGGTCGAGGACCTCCTCGGCATCGACAACCTGTACGAGTCGCTCAACACCCCGCTCATCTCCTTCCTCAACAACTCCATCAAGGCGAAGGAGCTGTTCAAGCGGGACAAGGACTACATCGTCCGCAACGGTGAGGTTCTGATCGTCGACGAGCACACCGGCCGTGTGCTGCCCGGCCGGCGGTACAACGAGGGCATGCACCAGGCCATCGAGGCCAAGGAGGGGGTGCAGATCAAGGCCGAGAACCAGACGCTCGCCACGATCACCCTGCAGAACTACTTCCGCCTCTACTCCAAGCTCGCGGGCATGACCGGTACCGCCGAGACCGAGGCCGCCGAGTTCCTGAACACCTACAAGATCGGCGTCGTGCCGATCCCCACGAACAAGCCGATGATCCGCAGGGACAACGCGGACCTCGTCTACAAGAACGTCTCCGGCAAGTTCCACGCCGTCGTCGAGGACATCGCGGACCGGCACGCCACCGAACAGCCGGTGCTGGTGGGCACCACATCGGTGGAGAAGTCGGAGATCCTCTCCGCCCTGCTGAAGAAGCGGGGCATCCCGCACGACGTGCTGAACGCGAAGCAGCACGAGCGTGAGGCGTCGATCGTGGCGATGGCGGGCCGGAAGGGCCAGGTCACGGTCGCCACGAACATGGCCGGCCGCGGTACCGACATCATGCTCGGTGGCAACGCCGAGTACATCGCGGTGGACAACCTGCGGCGCCGGGGCCTCGATCCGGCCGAGACGCCCGAGGAGTACGAGGCCGCTTGGCCCGATGCCCTGCACGCGGCCCAGGAGGCCGTGGCCGCGGAGCACGACGAGGTGGTGGCCCTCGGCGGGCTCTACGTGCTCGGCACGGAACGCCACGAGTCCCGCCGCATCGACAACCAGCTCCGCGGCCGCTCCGGCCGGCAGGGGGACCCGGGCGAGTCCCGCTTCTACCTGTCCATGGAGGACGACCTGATGCGGATG
>RZYE01000243.1 GCA_009930425.1 Actinomycetota bacterium
CGGCAGCAGCCTCTCCCTCGGCACTCCCACCCTCGGCGGGGTCCACACCATCGGCGGCGCCCTCAGCCTCGGCAGCGTCCACGCCCTTGGCGAGGTAGGTGGACACGCCGGCCCAGGCGACGCCGTCGCCCACCGACGCGGTCAGGTGGACGTCCACGGTGGTGCCGCGGCGGTGGGAGCGCAGCCCGTCGGCCCAGGCTGTGAAGGTGAGTTCCTCGTCGAGGCGCAACGCCCTGGCCTGGGTCACGCGGTTCGCCACGTGGACCAGACCGAGCAGGGGAAGCGGGAAATCATCCCGGGTCAGGAGCACCATCGAGAGCGGGAAGCCGAGCACGTGGACGAAGCCGGCGGGCAGTTCGTCGGTCCCGGGTGCGCCGAGGAGATGCTGGTAGTCCGTGAGGTGGGTGGCCTCCGCCCGCACGGGGCCGTGGCGCAGGGCGACCTCGGGCAGGCCCGGCCGGCCCCGCCGCAGCCGGGCACGGGCCGCCCCGGCCACCGCTCGCCGGTACGACTCACCCATGCCGGGAACGGCGCCCACCACCTCCTCCCGGTACGCCGCCGGTGGTGCCACGGCGGGAACGGGGGCGGTCACTTGCCCACCCAGTTCTGTCCGCACACCCGCAGGACCTCCCCGTTGACCCCACCGGCGGCGGGCGAGGCGAGGAACGCGATCGCCTCGGCGACATCCACGGGCAGACCACCCTGCTGGAGGGAGTTCAGCCGCCGCGCCACCTCGCGGGTGGCGAAGGGGATGCGCGCGGTCATCTCGGTCTCGATGAAGCCGGGGGCCACGGCGTTGGCGGTCCCGCCGACCTCCGCGAGCACCGGGGCAAGTGCCCGCGTCATCCCGATCATTCCGGCCTTGGCGGCGCCGTAGTTGGTCTGGCCGCGATTGCCGGCGATGCCGGAGGTGGAGGCGAGCCCGATGAGCCGCGGGGATCGGCCCAGCGCACCCTCGTGGGCGAGCTCCACGAACGTCTCGTTCATCCGCAGCGGCGCCTCGATGTTGACCGCGAGGAGGTCCCTCCACTGCTCGGGCTTCATGTTGGCGAGCAGCTTGTCCCGCAGGATGCCGGCGTTGTGCACCACGATGTCGAGGCCGCCATGGCGCTCCTGGGCGTGCCGGGCGATCCGTTCGGCCGCGTCAGATGCGGTGACGTCGAGCTGGAGGGCGGTGCCCCGCACCTCGTTCATCACGGCGGCGAGCGAGTCGCCGGAGGCCGGGACGTCAACGCCGATGACGCGGGCGCCGTCGCGCGCCAGCGTGCGGACGATCTCCACCCCGATGCCGCGGGCCGCGCCCGTCACCACGGCCACCTTCCCCTCCAGCGGCCGATCCCAGGACGGGTTGTCGGCGCCGGGGCCACTCACGTGCAGGAACTGGCCGTCCACGAACGCCGACTTCGCCGAGAGGAGGAACCGGAGAGTGGTGAGCGGGCTGGGGGCGGTGACCTCGACGCCGTCGCCCAGGACCACGCCGTTCCCGGTCGCGCCGGAGCGCAACTCCTTCGCGAGGGAGCGGAGGAAGCCCTCGACGCCCTGCCGGGCGGCAGCCTCGGCCGGGTCGGTGTCCGCGCCCGCGGCGCGGGAGACCGTCACCACGCGCCCGGACCGGGCGAGCCGGCGCAGCGTGGTGCCGAGGGTGAGCACCGGCGTCGCCAGGTCGCCCGGGTGGGTGATGCCGGTGAGGACAACGACGACGGCGCCCCACCGCTGCTCCTCCGGCAGGTGGGTGTCACGGCGCACGTCGAGGCCCCAGGGGAGCAGCGCGGCGGCGATGGCATCGGCGTCCGGGCGGGAGGCGTCGTCGGACAGGACGAGCACGGGCCCGGCGGTCAGGGGCCGGTCCGGGGCGTGGCGGCGCAGCCGCACCGGCTTGGGAAGGCCGAGCTTCTTCGCCAGCGTGGCGCCGAGGGGAGAGTTGACGAGGTCGATGTAGGAGTCGCTCACTTCGCCTCCAGGATCATGGCGGTAGCCTGGCCACCGGCGGCGCAGACCGAGATGAGGCCGAGGGCCGGGCCCTCGCGGTGGTGGGACTCGCCGCGTTCGGCGAGCAGCTTGGCCAGGGTGGCCACGATGCGCCCGCCGGTGGCCGCGAACGGGTGCCCCGCGGCGAGGGAGGAGCCCGTCACGTTGAGGCGGTCCGGATCGACGACGCCCACCGCGGTTTCGCGGCCGAGGCGGGTCCGGGCGAAGTCGTCGTCGGCCAACGCCGCCACGGTGGCCAGCACGGTGGCAGCGAAGGCCTCGTGGATCTCGATGAAGTCGAAGTCGTCCAGGGTGAGGCCGTTGCGCGCGAGCAGGCGCGGGATCGCCCGTGCGCCGCCCATGAGGAGGCCCTCCTTGCCGGACGGGAAGTCGACGGCGGCGGTGACGGCGTCGACGACACTCGCCAGCGGGGCGAACCCGCGCGCATCCGCCCACTCCTCGGAGGACAGGAGCACGGCGGAGGCGCCGTCGGAGAGCGGGGTGGAGTTGCCGGCGGTCATGGTGGCGGGGGCGTCCAGGTGCTTGCCGAACACCGGCTTCAGGCTGCCGAGCTTCTCGAGCGAGGTGTCGGGGCGGAGGGCCTCGTCGCGGGTGAGGCGGCGGTAGGGGGTCATGAGGTCGTCGAAGAAGCCGCGCTCGTAGGCGGTCGCCAGCTTCTGGTGCGAGGCCAGTGCGTAGGCGTCCTGGTCCTCGCGGGTGATGCCCCACTCGGCGGTGGTGAGGGCCTGGTGCTCGCCCATGGAGAGTCCGGTTCGGGGCTCGGCGACGTCCGGGGCCACCGGTACGAGGTGGGCCGGGCGGAGCCGCGCCACGTACTTCAGCTTCTCCAGGGGGGTCTTCGCGCGGTTCAGGTCGAGGAGGTTCCGGCGGAACTGCTCGGAGACCACGATCGGGGCGTCCGAGGCGGAGTCCGTCCCACCCCCGATGCCCACCTCGGCCTGGCCGAGCGCGATCTTGTTGGAGATGCCGAGGATCGCCTCGAGGCCGGTGGCGCAGGCGCGCTGCACGTCGTGGGCGGGGGTGTGGGGATCGAGTGCGGAGCCGAGGACGGCCTCGCGCGTCAGTCCGTGGTCCCGGGCGTGCTTCAGGACGGCGCCGGCGGCGACGTCGTCGAGCCGCTCGCCGGCGAGGCCGAAGCGGGCGGCGAGGCCGTCGAGGGCG
>RZYE01000244.1 GCA_009930425.1 Actinomycetota bacterium
CGCGCGCTGGCCCGCGAGATCGACCCCTCGCTCGAGGAGGGCGTCTACGTCCAGTTCCGGGGACCCCACTACGAGACTCCCGCCGAGGTGAGGATGGCCCGGGTCATCGGCGGGGACCTCGTGGGGATGTCCACGGCACTCGAGGCCATCGCGGCCCGGCACGCCGGCCTGGAGATCCTCGGACTGTCCCTCGTCACCAACCCGGCGGCCGGTATCTCGCCCACCCCACTGTCCCACGAGGAGGTGCTCGACGCCGGACGCGACGCCGCGCCCCGGCTCGCCACCCTGCTCGCCACCATCACCAAGCGAATCCTGGAGGACTGACATGTTCGATCGCACCGCCGTCGAGGCATGGATCGCAGACGATCCCGACGCCGACACCCGCAGGGAACTGGAGGTCCTGCTCGCTGCCTCCGAGGACCCGGACGCCGCCGCCGAGCTCGAGGACCGCTTCGCGGGCTTCCTGCAGTTCGGCACGGCCGGACTCCGCGGGGCGCTGGGCGCCGGACCGAACCGGATGAACCGTGCCGTGGTGATCCGCGCCGCCGCCGGCCTCGCCGCCTTCCTGCGCGAGGAGGTGGGCGAGGACTTCACCGTGGTGATCGGCTGTGACGCCCGCTACGGATCCGAGCAGTTCGCCCGGGACACGGCCGCCGTGGTCACCGGTGCCGGGGGCCGGGCCATGCTGCTGCCGCCACGCCTGCCCACCCCCGTCCTCGCGTTCGCCGTGCGCCACCTGAAGGCCGATGCCGGCGTGATGGTGACGGCGTCCCACAACCCCCCGCAGGACAACGGCTACAAGGTGTACCTGGGTGGCCGGGCGGTCACCGGCGCGGGCGAGGGCACCCAGATCGTCCCGCCGTACGACGCCCGGATCGCCGAACACATCGATGCGGTGGAGAGCGTGGCCGCGGTGCCGCTCGGCCAGGGTTGGGAGCAGCTGGGCGATGAGATCCGCGAGGCGTACCTGGACCGCGTTGTCTCCCTCGTTCCCACGGGAATGGCCGGTGCGCTCACGATCGTGCACACCTCGATGCACGGGGTGGGCAACGCGACCACCATGGAGGCCTTCCACCGGGCGGGCTTCCACGACGTCCACGTGGTTCCCGAACAGGCGGAGCCGGACCCGGACTTCCCCACCGTGGCCTTCCCCAACCCGGAGGAGCCGGGCGCCCTGGACCTCGCCTTCGCCCTGGCGAAGGAGGTCCACGCCGACATCATCCTCGCCAACGACCCGGACGCGGACCGGTGTTCAGTCGCGATCCCGATCGGCGGGAGCTGGCGGCAGCTCACCGGGGACGAGGTCGGCTGGTTGCTGGGGTCCCAGGCCGCGACCCTCGCGGCCACGGCCGGCACCGGCGGTGTCCTGGCCTGCTCCATCGTCTCCTCGCGCATGCTGGAGAAGATCGCCGGGGGCCACGGCCTGCGTCACGAGTACACGCTCACCGGGTTCAAGTGGATCTCGCGGGTGGACGGGCTGGTGTTCGGCTACGAGGAGGCCCTCGGCTACTGCGTGGACCCGCAGTACGTGCGGGACAAGGACGGGATCTCCGCCTCGCTCCGGATCGCCCTGCTGGCCTCCCAGCTCCTGAGCGACGGCCAGACCATCGGTGACCTGCTCGACCGGCTCGCGGTCCAGCACGGAGCACACGCGACGAACCCGCTCACCATCCGGGTGGAGGACCTCAGCCGCATCTCCCGGGCCATGGCGGCCCTGCGCGCCACGCCCCCGGCCGAGCTCGCCGGCTCCCCCGTGGTCGAGACCGCGGACCTGTCCGAGGGCTGGCGCGGGCTTCCCCCGACCGACGCGCTCTACTTCCTCACCGAGGCCGGGGATCGGGTGATCGCCCGGCCGTCCGGCACCGAACCGAAGCTGAAGTGCTACCTGGAGTCGATCGTCCCGGTCGTCGACGGCGACCTCGCCGCGGCTCGCGCGGCGGCGGCGGAGCGGGTGGCCGCCGTCCGTGCGGACATGGCGGCCCTCATCGACAGGGCCTGAGCGCATCAGAGAGGGGCGGGCCGACGGGGCCGCCCCTCTCTCCGCGCCAAGTGGCGCGTCAGTCCAAAGCGGCGCGGTCAGTCCTCGAAGCCGTCCAGAATGGCGGCTGAGGAGGACAGGCCGAGCCGGGTGGCTCCCGCCTCCACCATGGCCGAGGCAGCTTCGGGAGTACGGATACCGCCGGAGGCCTTCACGCCGAGGCGTCCACCAACGGTGCGGGCCATGAGTCCCACGGCATGCGCGGAGGCGCCGCCCGCCGGGTGGAAGCCTGTCGAGGTCTTCACGTACTCGGCTCCCGCGGCCTCCGCCCGCTCGCAGACCGCCACGATCTGCTCGTCGGTGAGGGCCGCGGACTCGATGATCACCTTGAGCAGGACCTCGGCCGGAAGCGCGTCGCGGACGGCGCGGATGTCCGCCTCCACGGCGTCGTAGTCCCCGGTGGTGGCCTGGGCGAGGTTGATGACCATGTCCACCTCCTGGGCGCCGTCCGAGGCAGCTCGGGCCGCCTCCGCGGCCTTGACCTCGCTCTTGTGTGCCCCCGAGGGGAAGCCGCACACGGTGGCGATCACGAGGTCGCCGGTGTCGTCGAGGGGGAGCAGGTTCGGGGAGACGCAGACGGCCTTCACGCCCAGCCGGCGGCCCTCCGCCACCAGGGCGGCGACCTCGGCGGCGGTGGACTCGGGCTTGAGCAGGGTGTGGTCGATCAGGGCGGCGATCTCGGAGCGCTTCATGGTTACCTCTTCTCGTTGGTTGGGTCGGGAGTCGGGAGGGCGAGCCACTGCACGTGGGTCCAGTTCCCCAGGGCTCGATGTGGGGTCGCACGGTCCACCAGGTCACCGGCGGGCATCTCGTGGACGATCCCCTCGCCGGGTTCGAAGATGGAGATGACCTGCTCACCCGCGGTGGTCACGCGCGGCGTGGGGCTCGGGACGGCGAGGACCACGTGCCGCGGGAGGGCCCGGACCATGCCCTGACCGAGGTTCCCCCCGGTGAAGAGCAACACCGGGTAGCCGTGCGACAGGGCGTTGAGGACGCTGGTGACCATCGCGCGCCCTGCCTCACCGCGATCGTCGACGGGCCGGTGCACGTACCGGACGCCGGGGAACCGCGCCTCGCGCGCCGCGGTCCATGGCGGCGTCCCGAAGCGGGC
>RZYE01000035.1 GCA_009930425.1 Actinomycetota bacterium
ACTGGTTCGAACCCAGTATCGCCCACCGTCGTGACACCCTGACCTGCACTCATGGCCGGTCAGGGTTTCTCATTCCACCTCCGCGCGCGACCTCGGTGCGCCTGCCCGGTCCCGGCGCATGGGGCAGCTCGCTCGCGCGGACCAGGCGCAGCCCGGTGACGAAGACCAGTCCTCCCAGCAGGTTGAGGGGTACCACGTACCAGAACCACGACAGCCACTCGGCGTACGTCACGGACCCCTCGGCGTGGATGGCGCCGAAGATCAGGATCGAGTCGAGCACGGAGTGGAAGAGGCTCAACCCCGCCAGGAGGAAGCCCGCCGCGAAGGCGGCCACCACCTTCACCCCGTCCGAGGAGGTTCCCTCCTGCATCCGCGTCAGGAGCGTGATCACGAGACCGCCGAGGAGGGAGAGCGCGACGGCCCGCATGTCGAGCGGTGCGTCCACGAAGTGCCGTGCGGTCTCGGTCAGGTCGTCGCCGAACTCCGGGAACCCCCGGGCCACGAGCCACATGAAGACCCACCCGCCGGCAAGGTTCGTCAGAAGCGTGAAGCCCCAGAGCCGCACCAGCTGCCATGCCGTCCCACGTCCGGCGAACAGCGCCATGATGGGCAGGAGGAACCCCTCGGTGAACAACTCACCGTGGGCGAGCAACAGGGCCATGAGTCCGATGCCGAAGGCGACCCCGGCGAGCAGGTGGCTGCCGGTCCCGTGCAGCACGGCGAGGTAGCCGAGGATTCCCAGCCCGATCTCCACCCCGCCGACCAGGCCCGTCGTGACGAGGGCTCGCCAGCCGCGATGCAGCCGGGCCGCTCCCTTCTCGACGGTGCCCTCGAACGACTCGGCCACCTCGTCCTCGACCCGTGCGGCCCGGTCCACGCCCGGCGGGTCGTCCCCGGGACGCGCCACCTCATCACTCATCGCTCCTCCTGGATCCCGGGTCTCCCTGACGGACTCGCGAGCACCACGACGTCCGGCGCCCCGCTGTGGTGGTCCACCGGGATCTCCTCCACCTGCGCGAAGTGCTCCCGGAGCCGCCGCACGTGGTCCGGGGCCGGTGCCGCGGACCACACGGCCAGGACCCCGCCGGGCACGAGCACGTGCCGCGCGGCCCTGATCCCCTCCGCACCGTACAGCCAGGCGTTGCCCGGCGTGACGAGCCAGTCCGGTCCGTTGTCCACGTCCAGGCAGATGGCGTCACAGGACGACGGCGGCGCGGCGGCCAGCCACGCGACGACGTCGGCCTCGTGGACGCGGACGCGCGCGTCGGCGAGGGCATCGCCGTTCACCCCTCGCAGGTGGGTCCGGTTCCACCGCACGACGACCGGCTCACGCTCGATCACCTCGACCCGGCCGACCCTCGGGTGGGCGAGGGCCTCCGCCAGTGAGAACCCGACTCCCAGGCCTGCGATCACCATCCTGCCGGGCGCCGGCATCCGCTCCGCCGCCACGCGGACGAGGGCTCGCTCCGAGGCACCGCCACCGGTGTCCATCAGGAACGTCCCGTTGGCGATGATCTCGAGCACCGGTCCCCGACGGCGCAGCACCAGCTCGCCGCACTCGCCCGCCGTCCGCTCGATCACCTCCGCGGCCTCCATGCCTACGGCTCCTTCGGGTGGCCGCCCACGATCGGGGGCGGCAGGTTGTCCGGCAGGCCCGGCGGACGGGCGCCGTTGCGTTCCTCGTACCAGGCGACGTACGCAGCCACGGCGGTGGGCAGGGTGGGGAAGATGAGTTCGTCCCCGACGACGTCAGCGAATCCGGCGTCCCGCAGGCGGGCGCGGAGGTCCTGCTTGACGCGCGCCATCGCGAACACCACGTCGTGGCCGATCAGGGCCTGGCGGAGCACCTCCAGCGTGTCCACCGCGGTGAGGTCCACCTCCACGTTGGACTCCGCGTTCAGGACGAACCAGCGCACCGGTGGGTGGGCGGCGTTCACCGCGGCGAGCGCCCGGTTCGTGAAGTCCTCGGTGTTGGCGAAGAAGAGCGGGGAGTCGTACCGGTAGACGAGCAGGCCGGGGACCTGGACGGCCTCGGGATAGTCGTCGATGTCGTGCATGCCGGCGAAGCCGGGAACATAGCCCAGGATGCCGTCGTGGGGGTGGGCCATGCGCCGGATGAGGTCGAGCAGGGACAGCGCCACGGCGATCCCGATCCCGGTCAGCACCCCGAAGAGGAGGACCGAGATCGCGGTGGTGAGGCCGAGGATGAGCTCACTGCGCCGGAACCGGGCGATGCGGCGCCACTCCGGCATGTCCACCAGGCCGTAGGCGGCGTACACCACCACGGCCCCGAGGGCAGCAGAAGGGAAGGCCGCGAGCACGGGGCCGAGGAACAGCAGGGTGGCCAGCACGCAGGCCAGGGAGATGAGCGAGAAGAGCTGGCTCCTGCTGCCCATCATGTCCCCCAGCGCGGTCCTGCTCCCACTGCTGCTCACCGGGAAGCCCTGCAGCAGCGAGGAACCGACGTTCGCCGCGCCGAGCGCGAGGAGCTCCTGGGTGCTGTCGACGGTCTGGTGCCGGCGGGCGGCGAAGGCGCGCGATTCCACGACGTTGTCGGAGTACCCCACGACGGCGAGCCCGAGTGCGTACGGGAACAGCGCGAGCAACTCGAGGTCCCCCATCCGCGGGACTCGCACCTCGGGAATCCCGCGCGGGACCTCTCCCACCACCGCGATGCCGTCCTCGCTGAGGCCGAGCACCGCTGTCAGGCCCGCCGCGGCCACCATGATGATCAGCGGGCCGGGCCAGCGCGGCGCCCAGTATCGGAACGCGAACAGTGCGACGAGCACGACGGCGGCGAGCGCCGTCGTCGGCAGGTGTGCCTCGCCGACGGCGGCGGCGAATGCCCGGATCTCGTCCACCACGGTGTCCCCGTCGAGGTCGAGGCCGGTGAGCTTGCCGAGCTGGCTCACCACCATCAGTGCCGCCATCCCCGTGAGGTATCCCGTCAGCACGGGGCGGGAGAGGAGGTTGGCGAGGAAGCCCAGCCGCGCCGTCCAGCCCACGAGGCAGACCACGCCGACGGCGAGGGCGAGCAGCGCCGCCACCTCGGCCTGTCGCTCGCCCCCCGCCGCGCCGGCGAGGGCGCCGACCGCGGCCGCCGTCATGAGCGCCGTCGTCGACTCGGGGCCCACCGAGAGCTGGCGCGAGGACCCGAGGAAGACGTACAGGGCGAGGGGCAGCACGATCGCCCACAGGCCACGGACCGCCGCCAGCCCTGCCACCTCCGCGTACGCCATCACCTGCGGGACGAGGTAGGCGGCCACCGTGAGGCCGGCGAGCACGTCCCCGCGCAGCCAGGAGCGGTCGTAGTGCAGCAGGACGTGCAGGCCCGGGAGGTACCGGGCCCAACGTGGCCTGCCGGAGGTGCCGTCCACGGCGGTCAGGAACCGGAGACAGCGAGCTCCCAGGCTCCGTCACGAGCGGTGAAGCCGAGGTTCGAGTAGTAGTCCGGGCCGCCGGGTGCGGTGCGGATCCGGGACACCCCGAGCCGCGGCCAGATCCCCGAACGGCGGAACACGAACTCCCCGGGTGTGAAGTCCCGGTAGGCGGGCGCGACGTAGTCCACGTCGAGGACGGCGGTGCCGGCCTCGTCCACGCTCGCAAGGACGAGGCCGACCAGTTCGTCCCCCTTCATGACGAGGAAGGCGATGGAACTGTCCGCCGGGCTCCGGAAGTCCGGGTGGAAGGACCTGATCTCGTCGCCGTGCTGCGAGATGACGTGCGACACGATCTCGTCACCCGGATCGGCGGTGACGGCGGCGTACGCCGCCTCGTCGTGCCGGGAGCGGAAGAGCTTGTTCAGGTGGTAGATCTGGATCACGGAGAGGGCGGCGTTCAGTGCCACCATCGGCCAGACCCCGAGAATGAGGTTGTACACCGTCAGGACGGCGGCACCCGCAAGGTTGAGGACCCGCAGCCGGGTGATCCTCTGCTGCGCCATCGAGAGCACGACGAGGCCGGTTCCTGTCCAGCCGATGACCTCCCAGAGCACGTCCACGGTCTCCTCCTCGAAAGCGCGTAGGTCCCCCCAGCGTAGGGCCATGGGCAGCGGTCCGTCAGCACGTGGGAGCACTGGAGGAACCCGGGTGCGCGCAGGCCGGCCACCGAAGTGTGGAAAGCTTGGACCATGCAGAAATGGCCTGGACGTCCCTATCCGCTCGGCGCGACGTTCGACGGGACGGGCACCAATTTCGCGATCTTCTCGGCCGTTGCCGAGAGGGTCGAACTCTGCCTGTTCGACGAGGACATGGTCGAGGAACGCGTCAACCTGACCGAGGTGGATGCCCACGTGTGGCACGCCCACCTCCCCGGCGTCCAGCCACGCCAGCGTTACGGCTACCGCGTGCACGGTCCCTTCGAACCCCACCACGGGCATCGCTGCGACCCCAGCAAGCTCCTCCTCGACCCCTACGCCAAGGCCATCGAGGGCCAGGTGACGTCCGACCCGTCCCTCTACTCCTACGAGATCGGCAACCCCGAGGCGCGGAACACGGCGGACAACGTGGACGCCACGATGCTCTCCGTGGTGGTGAACCCCTACTTCGACTGGGGCCACGACCACCCCCCGAGGCACGAGTACCACGACTCGATCATCTACGAGACGCACGTCAAGGGCATGACCATGCTCCACCCGGAGGTCCCCGAGGAGTCCCGCGGCACCTACGCCGGCATGGCGCACCCCGCGGTGATCCAGCACCTCACCGACCTCGGCGTCACGGCGGTCGAACTCATGCCGGTGCACCAGTTCGTCAATGACACCCACCTGCAGGACAAGGGCCTGTCCAACTACTGGGGCTACAACACGATCGGGTTCTTCGCGCCCCACAACGCCTACTCCGGGACCGGGGAACGCGGCGAGCAGGTGCAGGAGTTCAAGGCGATGGTGAAGGCCCTCCACGCGGCGAACATCGAGGTCATCCTCGACGTGGTCTACAACCACACCGCCGAGGGCAACCACATGGGCCCCACGCTCTCCTTCCGCGGTCTCGACAATGCCTCCTACTACCGCCTCGTCGACGAGGACAAGCGGCACTACTTCGACACCACCGGCACCGGCAACTCGCTGCTCATGCGCTCCCCCGCCGTGCTGCAGCTCATCATGGACTCGCTGCGGTACTGGGTCACCGAGATGCACGTGGACGGCTTCCGGTTCGACCTCGCCTCCACCCTCGCCCGCCAGTTCCACGAGGTGGACCGGCTCTCGGCCTTCTTCGACATCGTCCACCAGGACCCCGTCATCTCGCAGGTGAAGCTCATCGCGGAGCCGTGGGACCTCGGGGATGGCGGCTACCAGGTGGGTGGCTTCCCACCGCTGTGGACCGAGTGGAACGGCAAGTACCGGGACACGGTCCGCGACTTCTGGCGCGGGGAGCCGGGGACGCTGGACCAGTTCGCCTCGCGCTTCTCCGGATCGTCCGACCTGTACGAGCACTCCGGACGCCGGCCGGTCGCCTCGATCAACTTCGTCACCGCCCACGACGGCTTCACGCTGCGGGACCTCGTCTCCTACAACGAGAAGCACAACGAGGCGAACGGCGAGGGCAACCAGGACGGCGAGAGCCACAACCGCTCGTGGAACTGCGGGACCGAGGGCGAGACCACGGACAAGGCCATCAACGCCCTGCGCGCCCGCCAGCAGCGCAACTTCCTCACCACCCTGGTGCTCTCGCAGGGCGTGCCGATGATCTCCCACGGCGACGAGATGGGCCGTACCCAGGGCGGGAACAACAACGGCTACTGCCAGGACAACGAGATCACGTGGATCGACTGGGACCTGGACGACCGCCAGCAGGCGCTGCTCGAGTTCTCGCGCAGGCTCATCCAGTTGCACCGCGACCACCCGATCTTCCACCGCCGGCGCTTCTTCGCCGGCGCCCCCGAGCACGGCGGCGAGTCCGAGATCGGGGAGATCGAGTGGTTCACCCCCTCCGGCGAGCACATGGCGGAGACGGACTGGAACACCTGGTACGCCCGGTCCGTGATGATCTTCCTCAACGGGAAGGCGATCCCCGAGCCGGACGAGCGCGGCCGCGAGATCGTGGACGACTCGATGCTGATCATCTTCAACGGTGACGCGGACCCGATCGACTACACGCTGCCCGATGCCACCTACGCCGAGGCGTGGAAGCCCGTCCTCGACACCGCGGCCCCCCGGATGCGGGTGAGGCCCCGCCCCGCCAGCAGCACGCTCACGGTGGAGGCCCGCTCGATCCAGTTGCTGAAGGCCATCGAATCCGAAGGATGAGAATGAACCGCGCCGAGAATCCCAAGGCACACCTGCCGGCGGAGGGACGCCGGCTCCCGGTCTCGACCTACCGGCTGCAGTTGCAGCCCGAGTTCACGTTCGACGACGCCGTGGGTGCCCTCGACTACCTCGAGGACCTGGGGGTCACCGACCTCTACCTGTCCCCCATCCTCCAGGCGACTCCCGGTTCGACGCACGGCTACGACGTCGTCGACCACTCCCGTATCTCCGAGGACCTGGGCGGGCGCGAGGGCTTCGAACGGCTCGCCACCGCCGCACACGCCCGCGGGATGGGCGTCGTCGTCGACGTGGTGCCCAACCACATGGCGGTTCCCACCCCGCTCTACCACAACAAGGCGCTGTGGTCGGTCCTGAAGGACGGACCCGAATCGCCCTACGCCGCCTGGTTCGACGGCGCGACCTCCGAGGAGGGCATCCTCATGCCCGTCCTCGGCTCACGGATCGGCACGGTCCTCGCCACAGGGGAGTTCGCGGTCGAGACCATGGTGGTCCCCGGGTTCGAGGATGACGGCGAGGTCCCTGTGCTGCGGTACTTCGACCACGCCTTCCCCCTGCAGCAGGGCACCGAGAACCTCCCGATGGCGGCGCTGCTGAAGCGGCAGCACTACCGGCTGGCCTACTGGAAGGTGGCGGACGAGGAGCTCAACTACCGCCGCTTCTTCGACGTGGACACGCTCGCCGCGGTCCGCGTCGAGGACCGCGAGGTCTTCGACGCCACGCACGCCCTCCTCCTCGACCTGTTCCACGCCGGGCACATCGATGCCTTCCGCATCGACCACCCGGACGGCCTCGCCGATCCGCGCGGCTACTTCCGCTGGCTCTCCGAGGCGACGGACGGCGCATGGGTGGTCGCCGAGAAGATCCTGGAGCCGGACGAGTCGGTACCGAACGACTGGCCGGTCGCCGGCACCACGGGCTACGACGTCTCCTGGCGCGCCTCGACGCTCCAGGTGGATCCGGGTGGCGCCGCCGACATGACGTACGTCCAGCAGTCCATGACCGGGACGGAGTACCTCCCCGACGTGATCGAGCTGGCCAAGCGCCAGGTCATCACCACCTCCCTGTACGCCGAGGCGCACCGCCTCGCCACCCTCGCGGCCGACATCTGCCACAGCGACATCCGCCTGCGGGACCACACGTTCCGGGCACTGCTCGCCTCCCTCGTGGAGCTCGCGATCGCGATGGACAGGTACAGGGCCTACGTGGTCCCGGGCGAGAGCGCCACGAGCGAGGCCGAGAGCCTGGTCCGCGAGGCTGCGACAGTGGCGCGCGAGCGTCTCGATGTGGACTTCCACGAGACCCTCGACGTCGTCGTGGACCTCGTCCTCGGACGGGAGGTGGGCTCCGCCGGCCGGATCCACGAGGATGCCCGTGCCGAGCTCATCGTCCGGTTCCAGCAGGTGTGCGGTGCCGTGACGGCCAAGGGCGTGGAGGACACCGCCTTCTACCGCTGGACCCAGCTCGTGAGCCTCTCCGAGGTGGGCGGGAATCCGCGCGCGTTCGGCATCACGCCGGACGAGTTCCACTCCTGGTGCGCCTCGATGATCCGGACGTGGCCGGCCACCATGTCCCTCGGGTCAACGCACGACTCCAAGCGCTCCGAGGACGTCCGTTCCCGGATCGGCGTGCTCAGCGAGTTCTCCTCCCAGTGGCGCGAACTGCTCACCTCGCTGCGTCCCCTGCTCACCGGCGTCGAGGGCCACACGGAGAACCTCCTCTGGCAGGTCCTGGCGGGGACGTGGACGCAGGACGGACCGATCAGCGCGGACCGCCTGACGGGGTACATCGTCAAGGCAGCCCGGGAGCAGAAGCTCTGGACCTCATGGACCAGCCCGGACACGGAGGCCGAGGCGAGCCTGGTGGCCCAGGTGGAGGCACTGCTGGAGGATGAGGACGCGGTCGCGGCCCTCGACGGGTGGACGGCCCTCACCGCCGACGCCGTGCGCAGCTCCATCCTCTCCACCAAGGCGATCCAGCTCACCTGCGTGGGCGTCGCGGACAACTTCCAGGGCTGCGAGACCACCCAGACCTACCTCGTCGACCCGGACAACCGCGCCCCGATGGACGTCACGGGGCTCACCGAGCTCCTTGCCGCCGCACGGCGGCGGCCGACGCGGTCGCTCGCGGCGGAGAAGATCGACCTCACCTCGGCGATCCTGCACCTCCGACGCCGCCGGCCGGGCGCCTTCGTCGGTGGCGACGCCGCCTACAAGCCCCTCGCGTCCTCGACCGGGCACGTCGTCGCCTTCGCTCGCGGCGCCGAACCGGAAGTGGTCACCGTGGCCACGCGGCTGGGCCGGTCGGTGGCCCAGGCGGGCGGGTTCCGCGAGCACACCGTCGTCCTCCCCGAGGGGACCTGGGAGGACATCCGATCCGGGAAGCGCTACGACGGTGGCTCCGTCCCGGTCCCCGAGCTCCTCGCCACCTGCCCCGCCGCCGTCCTCGAGAGGGTTGACGAATGACGACCATCAGGCTCTGGGCCCCCGGCGCGGACCGCGCCGACCTGGTTCTCGGCACCGAGAGCCTGCCGATGTCCCCCACCGGGGACGGGCACTACACGATCGACGTCCCTCCCGGCACCGACTACCTCCTGAGCGTCGACGGCCGGGAACCGCGTCCCGACCCGCGGAGCGCGTGGCAGCCCTACGGCGTCCACGACGCGTCCCGGGCCTTCGACGTGGCCGCCCACGCGTGGACGGACTCCGACTGGGGCGGCATCGACGTGCTCGGCGCCGTCTTCTACGAACTCCACATCGGGACGTTCACCCCTGACGGGACGCTCGACGCGGCGATCGCGAAGCTGGACCACCTCCGCGACCTCGGCATCGACATCGTCGAGTTGATGCCGGTGGCGGCGTTCCCCGGGCGGCGGGGCTGGGGCTACGACGGCGTCGACCTCTACGCCGTCCACGAGGCCTACGGCGGCCCGGCCGCCCTCCAGCGGTTCGTGGACGCCGCCCACCAGCGAGGCCTCGGTGTCGCCCTGGACGTGGTGTACAACCACCTCGGCGCCTCCGGGAACTACCTCGCCGAGTTCGGTCCCTACTTCACGGAGCGCCACCAGACACCGTGGGGGGCGGGCCTGAACCTGGACGGCCCGGACGGGGACGGGGTGCGGGCGTACGTCGTCGACAACGCCCTGCGCTGGTTCCGTGACTTCCACCTCGACGCGCTCCGCCTGGACGCCGTGCACGCCATCCAGGACGACTCCCCCACCCACATCCTCGCCGAGATCGCCGCCCGGGTCGCCGAGCTCGAGCAGGAGGTCGGGCGTCCGCTGGGGCTCGTGGCCGAGTCGGACCTCAATGACGTCGCCATGGTCACCCCCATCCCGGAGGGCGGCTACGGCATGGACGCCCAGTGGGCGGACGACGTCCACCACGCCCTGCATGCCTGGCTGACCGGCGAGACCTTCGGGTACTACGTCGACTTCGGCAGCGCTGACGTCCTCGCCCACGCCCTGCGGCGGGTGTTCGTCCACGAGGGTGGCCACTCGACCTTCCGGGGCCGGGACTGGGGCCGCCCGGTCCCCGACGACACCGAACGGCGCCGCTTCGTGACGTTCGCCCAGAACCACGACCAGGTGGGCAACCGGGCCCTGGGCGACCGTCCCGAGGCGCGGCTCGAGCCGGGCACGATCGCGGGGGGTGCCGCCCTGCTCCTCCTGTCGCCCTTCTCGCCGATGCTCTTCCAGGGACAGGAGTGGGGCACCCGATCGCCCTTCCAGTTCTTCACCGACCACGGCCCCGACCTCGCGGAGATCGTCGTCGAGGGCCGGAAGCAGGAGTTCGCGGGCCACGGGTGGGAGGAACTCTACGGCGGCGACGTGGAGGTCCCGAGCCCGCAGGACCCGGCCACCTTCGAACGCTCGAAGCTGCCCTGGGACGAGGTGGACGACCCCGGCCACGCCGCGATGCTCGCCTGGTACCGCGACCTCATCGCGCTGCGCCGCTCGGCGTTCGGCGACGGCGCCACGGACCAGCACCCCGAGGCCGACCACGGCGACGGCTGGTTCCGGATGACTCGCGGTCCGCTCAGCGTGGTGGTCGCGCCCGGCCCGGAGGGCCGGCAGGTCGCCGAACCGGCCGGCACCGCCCTCGAACTCATCTTCGGCGACGTCACCGTCTCGGACGACGGCGTCGTCTCCCTCCCGGCCCACGGCGTTGCGGTGCTGCGCCGCCCCGAGCGTCGGTGAATCCGGGCGTGCCCGAACCCTAGAAGCTCGTCTCGGTTGGCCGCGGGTAGACACGGGCGAACGCCCGCACGTGGTTGATGCTGGCCGCGTACCGGTAGAACGTCCGCCGGGGATTCGAGTCGGCCGGGTAGGCCAGGGGGTGGGTCACCCCGTACGCCCTCCGTGCCGAGACAACCTCGCCGCGGAGGACCGGGTCGGTGACGTACCTGCGCAGCAGGGCAAGTGGGACGATCCGGTACACGCCTCCCTCCCCGGTGTGCCGCGGTGGCAACTCCTCGCCACGCACGTCGGCGACCGCCACCTCCATCGGGTTGATCCCCCCCATGGAGATGAAGTGGTTGGACCGGCCCGGCCGTGGATTGATGTCGAGCAGGTAGGGCTTCCCCGTCCGGGCGTCCACCTTCACGTCGACGGTGGCGAAGCCCCGGTAGCCGATGTCACGCAGCACCGCCGTGACCCGCTCCGCGATGTCCGGGTACCAGCGCACCAGCCCGAGCGCCATGTTGCCGAGCAGGTTCGGGGTGTGGATCGCGAGCAGCATCCGAGCGGTGGCCTGCAGGGTCGCCGTCCCCGTGCGGTCGATGTAGACCGTGGCGACATAGCCGTGGGTGTCGTCCCCCGGGATGAGTTCCTGGAGGAGCATGCGTCCGCCGTACCCGGCCTCCGCGATCTGCTCGAGGGTGGACTCGAGGGCGCTGGCGTCCCCGAGCACGTAGACCTTCAGCTTGCCGGGGAAGTGGAGGTTCTCGTAGTCACCCGACGTGGCCGGCTTGAGGATGTACGGCGGTTCGATCTCCTCCGCGGCGGCCCGCCAGCCGTCGAGCGTGGCGAAGTCGATGACTCGCTCGCGGGGCGTGTGGAGCCCGGATGCGGTGGCCAGGCCGGCGAGCCTGGCCTTGTCCTCCACCGCACGCACGGCTCGCCCGGGGGGGACGATCACCGTGAACCGCTCCTCGTACCAGTCCCGGTTCGTGTCCACCGTGTCCACCCCGCTGTCCGAGTTGACCACGAGGACCGGTTCGTCCCCGCGTTCGCGGGCGCTGACGGCGAGACGGTCCAGCGCGGCACGCTGGTCCGCCTGGGTCCCGTGCTCGCCCAGCAGGATGGGGGTGAGGATCGCCGAGTCGTTGATGAAGCCGCGTGGCAGGTTGCTCACGGTGTGGGAGTGGACGCCCCATCGCTCGTGGAAGGCTCGCGCCATGGAGTAGATGCCGAGGTCGGACCCGACCATCACGGGAGCCAATCGGGGCGAATGGGTCACTGGATCCCTCCTGACGCTGGCACCCCGCCAGTGTACCGGCGCGCCACCCACGGGCCGGCGGCTGTCAGGCCCTAGCCTGAGGGGGTGACCGCACCGATCCCCGCCGAGTTCGTCGAGGCCCTGGAGAGCCTGCGCGGGCACCGGTTCCGTGGCGAGGTGCACCTGGAGGAGATCCCCGCTCCCACGCGCATCGCCCCGTACGCCCTCGCGCTCAACGCGGAGATCAACCCGACCGGGGATCCGGAGGACATGCTCGGGCACGGGCGGTTCGTGGTCCTCCACGACCCGGACGGCCAGGATGCCTGGCACGGGCAGTTCCGCGTCATCGTGATGGCGAAGGCCCAGGTGGACGTCGAGATGGGGATCGACCCGATGTTCGGCGAGGCGGGTTGGTCGTGGCTGGTGGATGCCCTGGACGGCTCCGGAGCGGGCTACCACCACCTGTCCGGCACCGTCACGCGCGTCCTCTCCGAGACCTTCGGGGGTCTCGTGCTGACGGACAACGGCACCGAGATGGAGGTCCGCGCCTCCTGGACGCCCAACACCGTGGACCTCGGGCCGCACCTGGACGCGTGGGTGGCCCTGCTGAGCGCGCTGTGCGGCCTCGTCCCGATCGAGGACGGCGTGGCGACCCTGGGGCGGAAGCTGCCGTGACCGAGCGGCTCGACCTCCCGCGGGAGGGCACGCCTCCCCTCGTCGAGGACGCCACGGCGCTCGCGGCCGCGGTGGACTCGCTGGCGGCGGGGACGGGCCCGTTCGCCCTCGATTCCGAACGCGCCTCCGGCTACCGGTACTCCCAACGGGCCTACCTCGTCCAGGTCCGCCGCCGGGGCTCCGGCACCCACCTCATCGATCCCGTTGCCCTGGAGGACCTCTCTCCCCTCGCCGAGCTGCTCACCGAGGACGAGTGGGTGCTGCACGCCGCCAGTCAGGACCTGCCCTGCCTGCGCGAGCTCTCGTTCAGGCCGACCGCACTGTTCGACACCGAACTCGCCGGGCGCCTCCTCGGGCGGCCACGGGTGGGCCTTGCGACCATGATCGCCGAGGAGTTCTCCCTCGAACTGGCGAAGGAGCACTCCGCCGCCGACTGGTCGGTGCGTCCCCTTCCCGTGGGGCTGTTGAACTACGCCGCGCTCGACGTCGAACTCCTCCTCGAGCTGCGCGACCGCCTCGCGGACCACCTCGAGGAGGCCGGCAAGGCCGAGTGGGCCCAGCAGGAGTTCGACGCGCTGCTGGACGAGCCCACCACGGTCCCCAGCCTCGAGCCGTGGCGCCGTACCTCCCACATCACGGATGTCACCTCGCCCCGCGGGCTCGCGGTGGTGCGGGAGCTGTGGCTGGCGCGCGACGAGGTGGCGCGTCGCCTCGACATCGCCCCGGGAAGGGTCCTTCCCGATCGCGTGATCGTCGCGGTCGCGAACCGCCGCCCGCTCGGCGACCACCTCCCGGACTTCAGGGAGCTGCGTCGTCGGGAGCCGGAGGCCTGGGCCACCGCCTACGCGCGAGCCCTCGCCCTGCCCGCCTCCCAGCTGCCCGCGCGCCGGGGGCCCGGACGGGGCGGACTCCCCGACCCACGCCAGTGGGGGCGGGTCAATCCCCCCGCCGCCAGCCGCCTCGCCACCGTGCGCACCACGGTTCGCGCACTCGCCGAGGAACGGGACCTGCCGCAGGAGAACCTGCTCGCGCCCGCGGCGCAACGCGCGCTCGCCTGGGCCGTCGCCGGCTATGACGAGGCTGAGGTGCGCCAGATCCTTCACGGGGCCGGCGCACGGCCCTGGCAGGTCGACCTCGTCGCGGCTCCCGCCGTCGAGGCGTTGAGGGCTGCGGCGCGGGGGTGAGTGGCAGCCGCGCCGTGGCGCGGCTAATGTGTGATACCGCCAGTACGAGGTAGTCAGGGAGTGTCCATGCCAGACGAGACGATCACGACGACCGAGCTGACCACCGCCCAGTGCGGGCGGCACTGGGTGGCCATCCTCACCTTCCGGAGGCAGGACGGGACCGACGGGCCCACCCCGCTCGGCCCGCTCGGGCTCCAGAATCTGGAGCGGTCACTCGCCGATGCGGCCGCCCTTGCCGAGGCGGGCGAGGTCACCGGCATCGTCCTGACTGGGACGGGCCGCACCTTCCTCGCGGGAGCCGACCTCGAACTGGTCCGGGCCACCCACGACCGTGGCGATGCGCTGGAGCTCGGCCGCCTCGGGCACCGGGTGATCACGGCGATCCTCGATGCTCCCGTCCCCATGATCGCCCTCGTCAACGGCACCGCCCTGGGCGGGGGCCTCGAGGTGGCGCTCGCCTGCTCGATGCGCGTGGGCCTGGCGGGGGCACGGCCCCTCGGCCTGCCGGAGGCGCACCTCGGGCTCATCCCGGGCTGGGGAGGATCCTTCCTGTTGCCGCACCTCGTGGGACCGACCATGGCGGCGGAGGTGATCGTCGCCAAGCCGTTGCGCGGCAACACGACCCTCGATGCCGCCTCAGCCCTCGAGGCCGGGCTCCTCGACCGGGTGGCCCCCGCCGGTCCCTTCCCCGCCGCCCTCATCGGGGAGCTGCTCGACGCGCCGGTGCGACGCCGCGCCCCGGAGACCTCCGACACCACCGGGTGGGACGAGGCGCTGCGGCCCCACCGCGAGCGTGCTGCCCGCGCCGCTGCCGGGGGCCGCCCCGCGCCCGCCCGTGCCCTCGACCTGCTCGCGGCCGCCGCCACCTCGCGACGCGCCGACGCCTTCACGCGCGAGGACGAGGCACTGGCGGACCTCATCGGCACCTCCGCCCTCCACGCGAGCCTGTATGCCCTCGAGCTGGTGCGGCGAGCTCGGCCCGCCAGGGGGGTCTCGTCCCCGGTCCGGACCATCGGCGTCATCGGTGGCGGGCTCATGGCCAGCCAGTTGGCGACCCTCTTGGCCGTACGCCTCGGTGCCCGGGTGGTGATGCGCGAGCT
>RZYE01000245.1 GCA_009930425.1 Actinomycetota bacterium
CGGCGAGCGACGTGCACGGCTTCCTCGAGGTGCACGCCCGGCTCGTCGCGGACCGCCTCCCCGAGTTCGAGCAGCGCTTCTTCGACCTGCTGGAGAGCCAGTCCCGGCGGAACGTGGGCCAGCTCGCGAACGAGATCCGCCGCGCCCCGAACGAGATCCGGGAACGCATCCGCCCGGTGAACGACTCCCTGCGGCGATCCGTCTTCGACGAGGGGCGCCACCTGCGGATCAAGCCCGTCGACTGCCGGCCGGAGGCGGCGAAGCAGTTCCTCCGGGACCTGAACACCATCGCCTCGGACACGTGGTCCGGAGTGGACCGGGAGACGGCCGAGTCGCGCTTCGAGCTGATGCGCGGCCTCATGAGCCGGCTGACCTCGTCGGAGACCGCGGACCGTGCCTGGCAGTCGCTCTGCCTCGACACGCGGCGGCACATGAGCTTCATCGCCGAGGAGATCGACTCATCGGGCACCGTGGTGAACGTCCACGACTCGGGGTCCGGACTCTCCGGCGGCCAGAAGCAGAAGCTCGTGATCTTCTGCCTCGCGGCGGCGTTGCGCTACCAGCTCACGGCTGACGGAGAGGACGTGCCCACCTTCGGCTCGATCGTGCTCGACGAGGCCTTCGACAAGGCGGACGCCACCTTCACCCGGATGGCGATGGACATCTTCCGGGAGTTCGGCTTCCACATGATCCTCGCGACGCCACTGAAGTTGCTCCAGGTGTTGGAGGACTACGTGGGCGGCGTGGGGCTTGCGCGGTGCCGGGACCTCAGGGCGTCGACCGTGGCGCCGGTGTCCTTCGAGGAGTTGGCCACGGTCTCCGAGGATGCCGCCGACGACTTCGAGGGGGCGCTCTTCCGGTGAGCCCAGCACGGATGGTGGACCGGGGCACCGCCGTTACGCAGGCACGCCGGGTGTTCGAGCGCCGGCATCGCGAGTGGGCGGTGGCGACGGCGGTGGGTGAGGTGGTCCCGGGCCCGGTGCTCGACCTGCCGCTGCACCCACCGACCGAGGCCGACGCCCTCGGCGATCCGGACGGTGCTGCGGCGTGGGCTCAGCAGTGGCGGGGTACGCCGGGTGTCGTGTGGGAGCGGCGCCGGTGGGCGAGCGCCGGGGCTCAGGACCTGCCAGTTCGGCTGCGCCTCGACGAGCCCCTTGCCCTCACCCGGCTCACCGGGGACGGTGCGCGATGGCGGCTCGCGGTCGACCGGGCGACGGCGCTGCTCGCGCCTGCCGGCGGCGGGAGTCCGGCGGTGGCCGGAGACGGGGCACGGGACGCGGTGCGGCGGGCGCTGGGCGCCGTCGTCGGGCTAGCGGAGGTGGACTTCGAGCGGTTGCGGGGCGTGTTGGCGTTCCTGCGGGAGAACCCTGAGTCCCGGCTGTACGTGCGACAGCTTCCGATCCGGGGAGTCGACACCAAGTGGATCGGGGCGCACCGGGGCCTCGTGACTGCCTTGCACCAGGCTTTCACGGGTCGGTCCGACTTGGGCCTCGAGGCGGCGCCCGGCCTGGTGAGGGTGCGGTTCCTCGATCCGGCGCTCTCACCTGCGGGGCTCGGCGACGTGACTGCGCCGGTTGCGGAGTGGAACGGCCTCCGTGTCCGGCCCCGGGTGATGCTGGTGGTCGAGAACCTCGAGACGGTGGTGGCGCTGCCGCCGATGGAGGGCGTGGCGGTGGTACACGGCTCCGGCTATGCCGTGGACAGGCTGGAGCAGATCGAGTGGATCGCGGCGGCACCGCGGAGCCTGTACTGGGGCGACCTGGACTCTCACGGCTTCGCGATCCTGCACCGCCTCCGCAGCCACCTCGCGGTGGAGTCCGTGCTGATGGACCGGGCGACCCTGCTGGCGAACAGGGATCTCTGGGTGCCCGAGCCCGCGCCGTTCCGCGGCGAGTTGCCCCTGCTCACCGTGGAGGAGGCGGCGACGTTGGAGATGCTCCGCGCCGAGGGCGATGTCCGCCTCGAACAGGAACGCATCGAGTTCTCGTCCGCTGTGGCGGCGCTCGGGACCGCGATGGCGGGCTGACCGGGACGACGGGGATCGCTGGTCGCCCGCGGGCCCGCAGACTCACGACGCCTCGCTCCACGGCACGTATCCGATGAGGTCGGGAATCAGTGCGACTCCTATGGGCTCCGGGGAGTCCGTGCTGATCTTCCAGTCGCCGTCAGCCCAAACGAGCTCGTACACGGCGGAGCCGAGCACCGTTCCCTCCGGCACCGACAGCCGCACAGCGACATCTACGCGGGCAGTGGCGGCGGCGTAGTGCAGGATGCGGAATCCTACGATGTTGGACCTGGTGTCGGCCTTTTCGGATGGTGAGCCGTCGAAGGCGACAAGCTTGGAGCGGTGCGGCCCCTCCGCCAATGCGTACTCGATCCACTCATCTGCGATCGCGCCGTCGCCTTGGACCACGGCGTTGGCTGCTGCGAAGAGTGCACCCTCCGGGGTGTGCTGGAAGCAGTAGCGGAATCCTTCAGGTGCTGTTCGTCCCGGTCCGTGGACGCGTGAGACGGGGTAGGCAGTGGTTCCCTGATACCGCCAATCGGCCTCGGGTGTCGCCGCGAGAGTTCCGGAGTCGCTCAAGCCCCGCAGCCCACAAAGGCTCGCGTTACCGGAGACCGCCTCCGCGGGCACGGCTCCGAGTTCAGGCGTCCACTGCGGCGAGTCATGGGTTCCACGAATCGCGAACACGACTCCCAGTGCGATCACGATCACCACACCGATTGCTGCGATGAGGCGGCCGCAGGCCATCTTCTCAAGGCACATCTCAGACTCCGATCCACGAGGTACGCCAACGGTAGGCCGGCACTTGGAGGTGCCGCACCATTCATCCACAGGCTGTGGATAAATGGGTTCGCGCCGGCCTCGCGGGACCCTGACGGTGGCATGCGGCACAATCGGGGGATGGCTGGCAAGGCACCCACGACAGGCCCGACAGACGTCGACCCGCAGGACTTCCTCAACTCCCTGGAGCCGCGGCGCGCGGAGGAGGGACGCATCCTCCTCGCCCTCATGCGGGAGGCCACCGGCGATGAGCCCGTGATGTGGGGACCGTCGATGGTCGGGTACGGCTCCCTGCACTACCGTTCCCCGAGCGGAGCGAGCGAGGGCACGTGGTTCCGGGTGGGG
>RZYE01000246.1 GCA_009930425.1 Actinomycetota bacterium
CTCGGCGAGGTGGACCCCTCCGGCAGGCTCGCGGAGTCCGTTCCCGTGCGACTGGCGGACGTACCCGCCCAACTCAACTTCCCCGGCGAGCGCGGCTCGGTCCGGTACGGCGAGGGCCTGTTCATCGGCTACCGCGGCCTCGACGCCGTCGGCGCCGAGGTCTCCCATCCCTTCGGCTACGGCCTCACCTACACCACGTTCACCTACGCCGACCTCACGGTGGACGCCGGTGAGGTGACGGACGAGACGGGGGACGACGACGTCGTCGTGCGCGTCACGGCGCGCGTCACCAACGCCGGGGACCGCACCGGCGTGGCGGTCCCGCAGCTCTACGTCGGACGGCCGGACTCGGCGTTCGCCCGCGCCCCCCGCGAGTTGCGCGGCTTCGAGCGCCTCGAGCTCACCCCCGGCGAGTCCCGGGTGGTGGAGTTCGGCCTCACGCGGCGGGACCTGGCGCACTGGGACGTCGGGGTGCACGGGTGGGTGGTGGAGCCCGGTGCGGTGGAGATCGCCGTCGGGGAGAACTCACGCGACCTGCCGCTGCGCGCGGTGGTGGACGTGGTGGCGCCCGTGGTGCACCTGCCGCTGCACGACCACTCCACCGTGGGCGAGTGGCTGGAGCACCCGGTGGGTGGGCCGCTCCTGCGCGAGGCGCTGGGCAACTTCGCGGCCCTGCTGGGGCCGGATGCGGAGCCCGCCTTCGCGGCCTTCCTCGTGTCCCTGCCGGTGGTGAAGCTCCCGGCCATGGTGCCCGGCTCGGTCACTCCGGAGCAGCTCGGCGACCTGCTGGCCGAGGTCAGTGGCTGACGGGACCCTCCTCAAGATCGGGGCCGTGCCCCGGCTGCGGCGATGAGTCGCGCGGCAATTGGGAGACGTCCGGGTGGAGGAATCCCATGAGCGACCAGGGCTCGGCAGCCGGGTCCTCACTGTCCCGGTGCACGTAGTCCTCGAGGATCTCGGTGATCCGCGCCTCGAGTTCGGCGCGATCCTCCGGCAGGAGCCGCATCCCGAGCCGCCACACCACGATGTCCTCCGGCTCCACGGGGGCGATCTCATCCAGGAGCGTGCGCACCAGCACAGGCGCCACGCTGCGGGGCGAGCCGTGCCAGCTGAGCCGGGTGGCGCGGTAGGGGATCTCCCTGGCGTTCCGCATGCCCTTGCGCGGCTCCTCGGGCGCGAGGAAGCCGGTGTCCACGAGCAGGCGTACGTGATGCAGGGTGGTGCCGGGGTTGAGATCGAGGATCTCCGCCAACTCCTTGTTGGTGCGCGGCTGATGGAGGCAGAGCCGCAGGATCCGCCACCGCACCGGGGAGGACAGCGCCGCCGCGCGCGCCGACTCCACCCCGGGGTCGAGGTCCTCGCGATCGGCCATGCCCCATTGTCGCCCAGCTCTGCGAGACCCGCCGCCCATACTGATTGACGCAGCCAATCACTTGCTGCACCATTGGTCAGTGAGTGATCCCGCCCGCGGCACCGTTCCTCCCCCAGGTGCCGCAGGGCGGGACACCACTCCTTCCGCCCTCTCCCAGCGGGGCTTCCTCCCGCTCTGGATCGGCCAGGGACTCTCCCAGCTCGGCTACCAGTTCGAGGGCCTCGCGATGCCGGTCATCGCCGTCACGCTGCTGGGTGCCACCGAGGCGCAGATGGGCTACCTGAACGCCTCCTCCACCGCCGCGTTCCTGCTGGTGGGCCTCCTGGCCGGCAGCTGGGTCGACAGGTGGCGCAAGCGCCGGGTGATGATCGCCACGGACCTGGTGCGCGCCGTCGTCGTGCTGGCGATCCCGCTGCTGTGGTTCGCCGGCGCGCTCGAGACCTGGCAGCTCTACCTGGTGGCCGGGACGGTGGGCACCGCCACCGTGTTCTTCGACGTCGCCTACCAGAGCTTCATCCCGGTGCTCGTGGATGCCCGCGCCATCGGGGACGCCAACGGCAAGCTCGAGTCCACCGCCCAGGTCGCGCGCCTGGGAGGCCCCGCCGTGGCCGGTGCGCTGCTGAAGGTGGTCAGCGCGCCGGTGCTGCTGGTGGCCAACGCGGCGGGATTCGCGGCGTCGGCGGCGTCGCTCGCCGTCATCCGGGACGAGGAGGTGCCGCCGCCCCGGTCCGAGCGGCGGTCCCTCGTGGTGGAGATCCGCGAGGGGCTGGCGTTCGTGTTCGCCCAGCCGTTCCTGCGGCGCGCGCTCGCGACGACGGCGTCCTCCAACATCGCCTCAACCATCCTCTTCACCCTCCTGCCGATCCTCGTGCTGCGCATCCTCGGGATCACGCCCCAAGTCCTCGGCGTGGTGCTCTCGGTCGCAGCCGTGGGCGGGCTCGCGGCTTCCGTGGTGACGGCCCCGCTGACGCGACGCTTCGGCCAGGGGCCGGTGCTCCTCGCCTCCACGCTCCTCTTCGCCGCCAGCGCGGCGCTGCTCCCCGCCGCCGCGCTCGCACCGGACGCCGCGGTGGTGCTGGTGACGGCGTCGATGGCGCTGCAGTCCTTCGGGGTGGTGGTCTACAACATCGTGCAGGTCACCGCCCGGCAGCGGATGTGCCCGCACCGCCTGCTCGGCCGGATGAACGCCTCGATGCGGTTCGTGGTGTGGGGCGTCATGCCGCTGGCTGCCCTGCTCGCCGGGTGGCTCGGGACGGCGTTCGGCACGGTGACGGCGATGTGGGCGGGGGTGGCGATCGGGCTGATCGCCACCCTGCCCCTCCTCACCGGCCCCTACGGGCGGATGAGGGAACTCCCCACCCGCCCGGAGTGATCACTCCGCCGAGAGCACCAGGCCCGGGTTGTCCGCATCCGCGTTCGCGTCCACCACCACGGTCTGGCCGTCCCGCACCTCACCGGAGAGCAGCAGCTTCGCAAGCTGGTCCCCAATCTCGCGCTGGATGAGCCGG
Source organism: Actinomycetota bacterium (assembly GCA_009930425.1). GTDB lineage: Bacteria > Actinomycetota > Actinomycetes > Actinomycetales > Actinomycetaceae > UBA1383. The sequence continues at coordinate 2,881 of RZYE01000246.1, forward strand.
CGCAGCGGCCGGGCACCGTAGGACGGGTCGTACCCCTCCTGGGCGAGCCACTCGCGGGCGCCCTCGGTCACGGTGAGCGTGATGCGCCGGTCCGCGAGCCGCTTGGACAGCATCGAGACCTGCAGTCCCACGATGTGGGCGAGGTCCTCCATGGAGAGGGCGTCGAACATGATGACGTCGTCCAGCCGGTTCAGGAACTCCGGCTTGAAGCTGGCGTGCACCACGT
>RZYE01000247.1 GCA_009930425.1 Actinomycetota bacterium
GCCACCCACCGGCAACTACGACACACTACCCACACAGAAACACCAGCCGATGTGGTCAATTGAAATCCCGGATTGGTTAGTTATCTCAGAAGCACCGCGGCGGCTTGTCGTTGTCGGTCACCTCGCGCGCCCACATCGTCGCATCCCGGCCCAGCGTCTTCGTAGCGCGCTCCCGCCACTCTGCGGTGAGATCGGCCAGGGACCGGACCTGCTTCTCAGGCCGAGTGGTCAGGGTTGCTTGGGCTCGGAGCTTCATGATCGCCGCAGGTGCCGGGCGCCGCCCGTGTGCTGCGACATATTCAGCGATGAGCCGGTCTGTCTCGATGTCGATGTGACGGGCGCGGGTGGAGAACTCGGCCATCAGTTCCTCCGGGACTCCGGTGATCGCCCAGGCAGGGTTCTTGTCGCGGCCCATGTCTCGCGCTTCCCAAGCGACGCCGAAGGTTCGGGTTATGTGGTCGGCGAACACGGCTTCGTGCAGCTCGGACAACGCGACCACGGCGGCGTGCATTGGCCTGCCGTCGAGCGAGCGCCACTTGCCGTCGAAGGCGGTCTTGGCCTTGTTGCTGATGACCACATGCGTATGCAGGTGAGGGTCACCGGCGCGGGAGTCGAAGTGATCGAACGCGGTCGCGACGAGGCCGGTGACATCGACCTGCGCAACCGCACCGTCACCGGCGGTTGCGCCGGTGCGGGTGGCTGCAACTTCACGTTCCATGAATGCAACCACCTCCGCAACCGCCCGGTGATGCGCTTCAGCGATCAGCACCTGGACCCCGGCGTCAGCGACTGCCCACAGCACGCTCGCCGACTTCGGGATCGAGAACGTGAAGTCGAAGCCCGCCACGGCTCGTCGGGTTCCCCGCGCGGTTTCCTCGGCCGTGATCTGCGCGACGGCCTCGCCTTTGGCGCCGGGCGTCAACGCCGGATCGAGAGCGGCGATCCGGGATTCGATCCGCTCCGTCTGGGTCTTGTAGTTCGGGAACGCCAAGCCGAGTGGGTTGCCGCTGATGGGGTCTCGCCCCATGCCGATCAGAAGTTGGAGCTGGGACTCTGAAACGCGGTCTCCGACGGAGAGTTCGCCGTTGCCAAGCGCGGCGACTCCGGCGCCGAGCCAGCGTCCGGGAGGGGTACCGGCCTCCGCGTAGTAGCGGGTCAAGGGTGTGGACAGTGACCTGTCGCCGTCGGCGGCCGCGATCGTCTTGAGCAGGTACTTGTAGCCGTCGCCCGCCGACATCACGCGCATCGAAACCGTCATGTTCACCTCCGGTCTTGCCGGGCAGGTGAGCAACCGCGCCCGGTGACTTCTACGGCGATAAAGCCCAGTTCCCCTCGACCTGCAAGAGGCGTGTGGGCTCAGAGAGAGGTCCGAGCGGAGGCCAGAGACGGAGGGCTTCAGCGGCGGACTTGACGGTCGGTCGGAGTTCGCCGGGTCGGTTGGTGGCCAGCGGCGTGTCGGAGTCGTGCACCTGACAGGTGACCAACTCGGCATCGGTTCTCGACGAGGCGCGGATGTCGGGGGCGACTGACAGCCGGAGCTCTCTTCATGCACGAACTCAACGCCAGCAGCGATCCGCGACTCAGGATCGGGTCGCTGTTCAGCGGCTACGGCGGCCTCGACCTCGCCGTCGAGCACGTCTTCGACGCCAGAACGGTGTGGTTCTCCGAGCTCAACGAGCCTGTCGCCCGCGTCTTCTCCCGCCACTGGCCCGACGCCCCGAACCTGGGCGACATCACGACCATCGACTGGAGCCGGGTCGAGCCCGTGGACATCCTCATCGGCGGCTTCCCCTGTCAGGACGTGTCCACCGTCGGCAAGCGCGCCGGCATCGCGCCCGGCACCCGCTCCGGGCTGTGGGCACACATGGCCGCAGCGATCGACGCGCTCAAGCCCGAGTGGGTCGTCATCGAGAACGTCCGCGGGCTGCTGTCGTCACCCGCGACGCGGCCACCGACAGAAGGAGACGACCATGAACAACGCAACCCCGGTGATGCAGCCCCCGACAGTGCTACGGGCTCTGGGCGCCGTTCTCGGCGATCTGGCCGACCTGCGGCTGGATGCACGATGGATCGGCCTACCGGCTTCCCTTGTCGGTGCTCCTCACCAACGCTTCCGCATCTTCGCACTCGCCCGGGGTGTCGCCTGCCATGAGCTTGGGACCGTTGTAGGCGGTTTTCTGCCAGATTCATGGGACCACCTGGGTTGCCAGTCATGGGACCACTCGGCGTGCCTGTCGGGTTGGTTCCGGGATTGTTCGTTCGATCGTCGTGTCGGGGTTGCCGTCACGGAAGGTCGTCGGGCATGGGATTCAGGGAGGTCAGCGTGATCGAGGTCAGGGAGGTGCTGCGGGGCTGGCTCACAGGGGCCGGTCTGCGCACGGTCGCCGAGCGTGCCGGGGTGGACCGCAAGACGGCCCGCCGGTACGTGGAAGCCGCGCAGGCGGCCGGCCTGTCCCGGGAGGCGGGAGGGGGCGCGGTGGACGATGCGGTGATCGCCGCGGTCGTTGCGGCGGTGCGGCCGGGCCGCCCGAATGGTCATGGGGCGTCGTGGGAGGCGTTGGTGCCGTGGGAGGAGACGATCCGCGGTTGGGTGTCGGGGAAGGGGTGCGCGGACGGCAAGGCGTTGACGCTGGTGAAGATCCACGAGCTGTTGGAACGCCAGGGGTGCGCCACGCCGTATCGGACGTTGCACCGCTTCGCGACCGAGGTGTGCGGGTACCGGGCGAAGTCCACCACGGTGAGGGTTGCTGATGGGGAGCCCGGCGCTGAACTGCAGGTCGATTTCGGGTACCTGGGGTACCTGGAGGACCCGGAGACCGGGCGGCGCCGCAAGGTCCACGCGTTGATCTTCACCGCGGTGTACTCGCGGCACATGTTCGTCTGGTTGACGTTCTCCCAGACCCTGACCGCGGTCATCGCGGGCTGCCAGGCGGCGTGGGGCTTCTTCGGCGGGGTCTTCAAGGTGCTGATGCCGGAAAATGTGCCGCGGCACATTTTCCGGCAGCACGTAATCCGGTACCCCGCCCACCAGGCGGAACATCGAGTCCAAGCAGGTCGCCAACGACTGGGACGTCTGGTCCCAGCACGGGATCACCACCCG
>RZYE01000036.1 GCA_009930425.1 Actinomycetota bacterium
CACCACGATCGGGGCATGGACGCCGCACCCCGCGGTCCCCGCCGGCCACCCGGATGCTCTGGCTGCGAAGACGGGCGTCGGCGTGATCGACCGGACCGATGCGTCGGCCGCGTGGTTGCTGGAGCGCGGCTTCGAACTGGAACAGGCGGAGCGGTACTCCGTGCTCGAGCTGCCGGAGGACCGGTCTGCGTGGCTCGCGGAGATCGCCGCCATGCGCGCGGCGGCTGCGGACGTGGCAGGCCCGGACTACGACATCCTCCAGTGGAGCGGGATCACCCCCGAGGAGTTCCGGGAGCGGATGGCCGAGTTGCACACGCGGATGAGCGTGGACGCCCCGTCGGCCGGGTTCGACTACCGCGAGGAGAAGTGGGACGTCGAGCGTGTTGTCCATCGCGATGAGCAGGTGATCGAGGCGGGCCACGTCAACGCCTTCACCGCGGTCCGCCATGTTCCCACGGGGCAGCTCGTGGCCTACACCGACCTGCAGTGGCCGGCCTCCAAGCCGCACGCGGTCTACCAGGAGGACACCCTCGTCCACGGCGAGCACCGCGGCCATCGGCTCGGCATGCTCGCCAAGGCCGCGAACCTCGAGTACCTGCTCGCCGCCAACCCGGACGCCGCCCGGATCCACACGTGGAACGCCGAGGAGAACCGCTTCATGTTGGACATCAACGAGGCGCTCGGCTTCCGGCCCGCCGCCGTCGAGGGGGCGTGGCAGAAGGTGGTCGACCCGCTGTAGCGATGACGACGGCGGGGCTCGCGTTGGGCCCCGCCGTCGCCCTTGCGAGCGTCCCGCCGTCGCCCTTGCGAGCGTCCCGCCGTCGCCCTTGCGAGCGTCCCGCCGGCACCCAGGTCCGGCCCGGCAGCCTCCGTCGCGATGGCCGCCGTCACCCTCGAGAGCGCCCGTCCTGCTGGGACAATCCTTGGCAAGGGCTTTGCCTGAGCCGTGAAGTTTGGCAGGCTAGCCTGTGGCTTGCCCACGAACGAGGAGACGACGGCGTGTTCCAGCGCATCATGGTGCCAATTGACCTTGCCCACATCGACCAACTGTCGAGGCCCCTCCAAGTGGCGGCTGACGCCGCCCGGCACTACGGGGCGGAGGTCTGGTACGTGGCCGTGACCTCCGACGCCCCGGGCAGCGTGGCCCGCACCCCGCAGGAGTACCAGCGGAAACTCGATGCCTTCGTGGCCGAGCAGTCCACCCTGCACGGCCAGCCCACGCACGGCCGCGTGATCATCTCGCCGGACCCCGTCGCGGACCTCGACGACACGCTCGTCGACGCCATCAAGGACCTCGGTGCGGACCTGGTCGTCATGGGCACCCACCTGCCCCGCCACCTCGACGCGGTGATGCCGTCCCACGGCGGCAAGGTCGCCACCCACACGAAGGCCTCGGTCTTCCTCGTCCGTCCCCAGGAGCTGAGCCGATGACCGACCACGACCCCACCACCGTCCCCGAGGGCACTGAACCCCAAGGGACCGAGCCCGAGGCGACCGAGGGCATCCCCGCCCCCACGGGTGCCGCGAACCTCATCGACACCGACTACGTGATCGGCCAGGACAACATCACCACGTCCCGGTGGGGCTTCCCCGTGGACCTGCACGGCAAGGTCTTCATGGTCTCCGCGGTGGTGATCACCGCGTTCGTCCTCATCACCCTGGCCTTCCGGGACAGCGTGGGCCCCGTGTTCGACGCGGTCTTCGACTGGGTGATCCACCGGACGGACTGGTTCTTCCTGCTGTCCGCCAACATCTTCGTGATCCTCGCGGTGGTGCTGATCTTCACCCCGCTGGCGAAGGTCCGGATCGGCGGCGCGGACGCGAAGCCGGACTTCAAGCGCGGCGGCTGGTTCGCGATGCTGTTCGCCGCCGGCATGGGCATCGGCCTGATGTACTACGGCGTCTCCGAGCCGATGAGCCACTTCGGCACCTCCCTGGCGGGCATCACCATGGAGAACGGCGTGCGGACCGACTGGGCACCCCTCGGTGGCGCGGAGGGGGACGTCGCGGCCGCCACTTCGCTCGGCATGGCCGCCACGATCTTCCACTGGGGCCTCCACCCGTGGGGCATCTACGCCGTGGTGGCGCTCTCGCTCGCGATCTTCTCCTTCAACAAGGGCCTGCCGCTGACGATGCGCTCGATCTTCTACCCGATCCTGGGCGAGCGGGTCTGGGGCTGGCCCGGCCACCTCATCGACATCCTCGCGGTGTTCGCCACCCTGTTCGGCCTTGCCACCTCGCTCGGACTCGGTGCCTCCCAGGCCTCTGCGGGCCTCAACCACCTCTTCGGCCTCCCGAACACCACCCTGGTGATGGTGCTGCTCATCGCCGCCATCACCACCGTGGCACTCGGCTCCGTGGTGGCCGGCGTGGACAAGGGCGTCCAGCGGCTGTCGCAGATCAACATGGGCCTGGCGACCCTGCTGCTCGTCTTCGTGATCATCGTGGGGCCCACCCTCGCGATCGCCACCGGCTTCTTCCAGAACCTCGGCTCCTACCTGGTCAACCTGCCCGCCCTGTCCAACCCGTTCGGCCGCGAGGACGTGAACTTCACCCAGGGGTGGACGGCGTTCTACTGGGCGTGGTGGATCTCCTGGTCCCCCTTCGTGGGCATGTTCATCGCCCGGGTCAGCCGGGGCCGGACCGTCCGGGAGTTCCTCATCGCGGTGCTCATCGTGCCGTCCACGGTCTCCGTGCTCTGGATGACCACCTTCGGTGAGACCGCCATCAGCCAGTTCGTCGACGACGGCTTCGAGGGCGTGGTCAACGCCACCCTCGACATCCAGCTCTTCGAGATGCTCAGCGAGCTCCCGCTGAGGGAGATCACCTCCCTCATCGCCATCGTCCTGGTGATGGTCTTCTTCATCACCTCCTCGGACTCAGGTTCCCTCGTCATCGACTCGATCACCGCCGGTGGCAAGGTGGACGCCCCCAAGCCGCAGCGCGTGTTCTGGGCCGTCATCGAGGGCGTCATCGCGATCGCGCTCCTGCTCGGTGGCGGGCTCACCGCCCTCCAAGCGGCGGTGATCTCCACCGGCCTGCCGTTCACCCTCGTGCTGCTCGCGGCCTGCTACGCCATCGTGCGGGGGCTGATGAGCGAACCGAAGGCGATGAAGGGCGCGATCTCGAAGTCCTGACCACCCAACCACGCCGACGACGGCGGCGGGCGCCTCAGCACCAGAGGTCGCCCACCGCCGTCGCCGGGCCGTGGTGGGTCGCCACCTGCGCCTGCAGCAGCTCGGCGGTGGCGAGGGCGTCGATGAGGGCGTGGTGGCCCTGGTAGGGCGGCAGGCCGTACCGGGCGCGGGTGTCGCCAAGCCGCAGGGACACGGGACGCTGGCCCACCAGCCGGCGCAGGCGGGCCGCGGCCGAGGCGCGGTGGAGCCGCGCCTCCAGCTCCATGGTGTCGATCAGGGGGAAGCGGAGCCCCTCGCCGAGCCGTTCCTTCACCGTGGCGTCGAGGAACTCCCGCTCGATGGCGCGGTAGTGGACCACGGCCACCCGTCCGGCGAGGACGGCCAGGATGTCGTCGAGCACCTCGTCGAGGTCCGGGGCGCGCTCGATGTCGCTGTGCGTGATGTGGTGGAACGCCACGGACTCCCCGGTGAGCGGCTGGTGCGGGCGCACCACCCAGTACCGCCGCGCGGCGAGCGGGATGGCTTCCAGCGTGAACGGCACCAGGCCGATGCTGACGATGCCGTGCCGCGCGGGATCCAGGCCGGTGGTCTCCATGTCCACGGCCACGAGCGGGACATCCCGGATCGGGGTGGCAGGGTCGGCGGTCCCCGCGGCGAGGAACCGGGCGAGCCGGGGGTCGCGCGCGGTGCGCGCCCGGTCGGCGAGGAACTCGGGCCACCCGGGCTCCGCCGTCGTCCGCAAGCGCAGGGCACTCATGGCCGGGTCGCGGGCATGGGGTAGCGGAACTTCAGGAACTTCTGGGCGTTGCTGAGCGCCTGGAACGCGTCCTTCAGGTTGTGGCGCTCGGTGTCCGTGACGTTGTTGGGTGCGATGCGGTTGTCCGGGTCGCGGCCCTCCTTCAGGTCGATGACGTGGTGCCGGATGCGCACGATCGCCATGACCTCCAGGGCGTCACGGAGGCGGGTGGCCACCCCGGGCCCGAGCAGCTGGGTGCGCTCGATCTCGTCGAGGCGCGTGAAGCTGTTCCGCTCGCGCGACCCGGAGGCCAGCGCGTGCACCCGGATCAGGTCCACCATCGGAGCGGTGCCCCGGCTCTTGATGTTGAAGGACTCGCGCTGCCGCCCGTCCTTCTCCACCACGAAGGTGCGGAACACCCCGAGTGGGGGCGTCCGGGCCACTGCGTTGCGGGCCATCGCGGCGAGGAACAGCGGGTGGTCCGGGGCCATCCCCGAGACCAGGTCCTGCAGCCGCTCCACGAACTCGCCCTCGCCGTGGACCGCGTCCATGTCGAAGAAGATCGAGCTGTGCAGCAGCCGCTCCGGGGAGGGATGCGTGATCCAGTCCCGGAAGTACCGTTCCCACACGTGGATGGGCTGGCGCCAGCGGGTGTTGGTGGCCATGATCCCGCCCTTGCAGTGGGGGTAGCCGCAGGTCGCGAGGCCGTCGCTCACGCGATGGGCCAGTTCACGGAAGTACTCGCCGTGGAGGGCGGGATCGTAGCTGTCGGACAGGACGAGGGCGTTGTCCTGGTCGGTGACGATGGACTGCTCGTCGCGGGCGGCGGAACCCACGTTCATGAAGCAGTAGGGCACCGGGGGCTCTCCGAGGTCGTCCTGGGCCATCTCGAGCAGGCGGCGCGTGAAGGACCGGCCGATGGCGGTCAGGACGGCGCCGACGGCAGGCGAGTCCGCGCCGTCGTCGACCATGCGGAGGAAGGTGGCCCGGACGTCCGGGGCGAGGCCCGCCAACTCGTCCGGGGTGGAGGAGTTGTGGATCCGGTTCGCCAGGTACAGGCTCGAGTTCGTCTCGTGCCGGACGATGTCCGAGAGGTGGATCATCCCCACCGGGGTGCGGTGCTGCATGACCGGGAGGTGGCGGATCCGGTTGCGCAACATGGAGAGCATCGCCTCCTGGACCGACTCGTCGGACCGGATGGCGAACATGTGCTCGCCGGTCACCTCACCCACGGGCGTGTCCGGGGGAAGGCCCGCGGCCACCACCTTGCCGCGGAAGTCGCTGTCCGTGAGGATGCCGCGCACCCGCCACTGGCGGCCGTCGGCGTCCTCGAAGGCGTACCGGGCGGGATCCTCGCCAGGATCGTCCAGCACGAGCACGGCCGTGGTCTTCGACTCGGAGAGCCGGCGCGCGGCCTCCTGCACGGTGGCGCCCGCGGGCACCATGACGGGCGGGTTGTGGACGAGGGTCATCACGGGCGCCACCGCCATCGCGGACGCCCCCCGCTGCTGCTCCGTCCCCGAACCGAGGCGGGGCCTGTCCACCTCCACGAACTCCGCGAACGCCTCGTCCTGATCGCACAGGAGATGGAACACCTCGGCGGGGATCGCGTAGATCAGCGTGTCCTCCAGCGCGCGGGCGGGGAAGCGGACCTTGCCGCCACGCAGGAGCCCGAACTGGCCGAAGACGTCCCCCTCGCCCAGGACGTTGTAGAGCGCCCCGCCCCGGCGCCGCACCTCCACCGAGCCGCTGCGGATGTACCGCAGCGCGTGACTCTCCGAGCCCAGCGCCGTGATCTGCTGGCCGGCGCGGTGGTAGGACACCTCGATCGAGTCCACCACCCGGTCCAGCAGTTCCTCCGGGAGGGAGTCGAACGGGGCGAAGTGCGCGAGGTGGTCCCGGATCTCGGTCAGTTCGCTCATCCGCCTCGCCCTCCGCGCATCGGTCACCCAGTCTCCCACGTAGGTGCGCCGGGACGGGGGTACGTGGTGCCTCATGTCGAGATGCCCGCAAAGCCGGGTATTCCCGTGCCAGCTGCGCTGCGGTACGTTGGGCGCCACGCGGGGGGGTTCGTGACGGGCGCGAGGTCTCCCCGGGCGGGATCGGATCGGACATGGACGCACTCCCTGACACTCCTCCTCTCACCGGGGCCACTCTCGATGCCTGGAGCGCCGGGCTCGACGACGTCGCAGCCTCCGTGGCCGCCGTCGTCGCCGGGCTGGACCCGGCCGAGCTCGGGCGCTGGCTCGCCGCCGACCCCACCACCCCCGGCCTCGGCTTCCTGACCTGGAGGTGGGATTCGCAGCCGGGTGACGCTGCCGGGTGGACGGGCCTCGACGCGGGCCGGCTCTCCTCCCCGTTCGATGCCGAGATCGCCCACCGCCACCAGCTCCCCGCCCCGCGGCTGGCCGTGACCGGGGACGTGATCCCGGGCGAGGTGGTCCCCCGGCTCCTCGCCTGTCCGGGCGTGGGCTCGGCCGTCATCCCCGTGGAGCGGGCCCCCGGGGCGCTGCGCCGCCGTGCCTGGCACTGGCCGCCCCGGATCGGCGTGGCCGACGACGATCTGCTGGCGGCGTTCGGCTCCCAGCGGGGGGACTGGGTGGTGCCGCCGGACCTCGTCGATGTCCGCGACCTCCGCGTGGATCCGGGCGGGGTGGACATCCTCGTGCTGCGCGAGACGCCGGCCGGGGCGGCTGCGTTCGTGACCGCGAAGCGCCAACTCGCGGGGGCCGTCGTGTGCGTGGGGGATCCGGGTGGTTCCTGGCCGGTGGTCGACGCACACCTGGCACTCGTGCGGGCGGCGAGCGGTGCCGTGGCCACGGCGGTGGCCGACCCGGCACCTGCGACGGCGGTGGCCCACCGCGTCCGGCTCACTCTGCGCTACCTCTCTCACGGGCATGCCCTCGACGTGGCACTCACCGCCGCGTTCGACCGCCGCGTCGTCATCGCGGCGGAGCTGGACGCGCTCGCCGAGGCCACCCTCCCTGCCACCCTCCGCGTGCGCGCGCGGCAGCACCGCTTCGACATCGAGGCCTTCGGTGAGGCCGTGGCCGCGCCGTCGCCGGTCGGGGCCGAGCCGGAACCACCGCGGATGGAGGCTGCCGCCCGCGATCGTGGGATCCGGGCGCTCGACCGGATCGCGCGGGAACTGCCGTCCCTCGAGGTGTTGGAGGCACTCCCGGACGGCGCTTTCGACCACGAGTCCGAGGAGGCGTCGCGCGCGGTGGCACCGGAGGCGGCCGTCGAGGCCGCCCTCGAGGAGGCGGAGGGGGCGGTGCCCCGGCTGCTCCAGGCGCGGGTTGGCCCCTTCGACGCGGTCCCGTCGCCGGGCAGCGTCCCCGACGCCGTGCCCGCGGGCACCGTCCCCGGCGACAACGTGCTGCGGGAGAACGTGCTACGGCCGGGGGCGAACGCCGTCGACGTGTTCATCGGGCCCGAGGAGGCCGGTGCGCTGCTGGGGCGGGCGGTGACGGACGAGCAGCTCGGCTTCGACGATCCGGCCGTCAACCGGGTGCGTCTCACGGTGGTCCTCGCGCCCCTGATCCCCAGGGGTGAGCCGAGCCGCGCCGAGTTGGACGTGCCCCGCACCGGCCGGTCCGGGAACGCGCGGCTGCGGTGGGACCTGCCGGAGAGGGGCCGCGTCCAGGCGCGGCTGATGGTGCTGCACCGCAACCGCGTGCTCCAGACCGCGCTGCTGACCGGGCGCGTGGGCGAGGAGGCACGGCTGCGGGAGCGGCTCGTGCTCTGGGAGCAGCTCAGCCAGCTGGACAACCGCCAGCCCTTCGACCGCACCTTCGTCCTCAACCACGACGACGACGGCCGGGACGCCGTGGTCAGCCACGCCGACGGCGCCACCACCATCGAGGCGATGGCCGAGATCGACGCGACCACGGAACGGATCCGCACCTACCTGCTGCAGGCCACCCAGCTCACCTCCACCGGAGACGCCGCACGGGAGGCGGCACGGCGGATCCTCATCGACGTGGCGGTGGAGGGCAACGATCTCTACACCACCCTCGAGGACCACCTCGCAGGCTTTGCCGGCGCGCGCCGGCTGCAGGTGGTCACCGCCCGGGCCGGCAGGTTCCTGCCGCTGGAGATGGTCTACGACCGGCCCGCCCCGGACCCGGACGCCGTGATGTGCGCGAACTGGGAGGCGGGGCGCGAGTGCGGGCCCCACTGCTTCGCCGACGAGGACGACACCACCGTGGTCTGTCCCGCGGTGTTCTGGGGCATGAGCCGGGTGATCGAACGGCACCACACCTCCCTGACCGACGCGGCGGGGACCGCGTTCCTCGTGACGGCCACGCCCACCCGGGAGCAGCGGCTGCTCACCGTCTCGCACGCCATGTTGGGGGCGTCCGAGAAGGTGCTGCCCCTCGACCTGATGCAGACGCGGAATGCGCTCGGCACGGAGGTGAGGCCGGTGACCACGTGGGAGGAGTGGGTGGCGGCACTGGCGGCGACGCCGTCGGACCTCCTGGTGCTGATGCCGCACACGGACCCGGCCGTCCGCACGATGGAGATCTCCGGGCACACCCTCCGGAACGGCCGGGTGGAGAAGCGCCACGTCACCGGCGGGCACGAGGTCCACCCCGTGGTGGTGCTGTTCGGGTGCGACACCGACGGATCGCGGGACGACCCCGCGGGATTCGCGACCCGGTTCATGAAGAAGGGCGCCGCGGTGGTGTTCTCCACGCTCACGATGCTGCTGGCCCGGCACGCGGCGGCGATGTCCCAGCGGTTGGCGGTGGCACTGCGCGCGCCGGACCGGAGCGAGCAGCCGCTCGGGGAGCTGGTGGCCGCGTTCCGGCGAGAGGCCGTGCGTGGTGGGCTCATCAGCGCGCTCGCCGTCACTGCCTATGGGGACGCGGACTGGAAGGTGTGACGGGGCCGCCGTCGATCTACTGCAGGAGGGTGTCGTCCAGGGCGCTGCCCTTGACCTTCTCGAACTCGTGGAGCAGGTCCTGGACGGTCATCTTGTCCTTGTGCGACTGGTCGAGGTCCAGGACGATCCCGCCCTCGTGCATCATGATGAGCCGGGTGCCCATGCGCAGGGCCTGCTCCATGTTGTGCGTGACCATGAGCGTGGTCAGGCCGAATCGCTCCACCACCTCGGTGGTCAGCCGGGACACGAGCGCCGCGCGCTGCGGGTCCAGGGCCGCGGTGTGCTCGTCCAGCAGCAGGATCTTCGGCTCGCTGAACGTGGCCATCAGCAGGGACAGCGCCTGCCGCTGCCCGCCGGACAGCAGCGCCACCCAGTCCTTGAGCCGCGTGTCCAGGCCCTGCTCGAGCGCCTTCAACTCCTCGGAGAATCGCTCGCGCTTGGCCTTCGTGACCCCGAGCCGGAGCCCGCGCCGCTGCCCCCGCTCCAGCGCCATCGCGAGGTTCTCCTCGATCGACATGTGCGGCGAGGTGCCGGAGGCGGGGTTCTGGAACACGCGCCCGATGTAGCGGGCGCGCTGGTGGTCGTTGAGCCTGGTGACGTTGCGGCCGTCGATCGTGATGGTCCCGGAGTCCGCTCGGTACGTCCCGGCCACCACGTTCAGGAGCGTGGACTTCCCCGCACCGTTCGAGCCGATCACGGTGACGAACTCTCCGGGTTCGAGGTGCAGGTTGATGTCATGCAGCGCCACGCGTTGGTTGACCGTGCCCGGCGCGAAGGTCTTGCCGACGTCCTCTATCCGCAGCATGTCAGTCCTCCTTCTCCACCGCGGAGCTGTCAGCGGCGGCAGCCAACCGGCCCCGGACCGCGCCCCCCATCTTCGCGAAGCCCTTCCACTGCGGCAGCACGAGGGCGAGGATCACGAGGATCGCGGAGATGAGCTTCATGTCGTTCGGGTTGAGGCCGGCCTGGAGGGCGAGCTGGATGACCACCCGGTACAGCACCGAGCCGAGCACCACGGCGGAGGCCGCGATCGCGATGCCGGACCTTCCGAGGATCGCCTGCCCGATGATGACCGAGGCCAGGCCCGCCACGATGAGGCCGATGCCCATCCCGATGTCGGCGAAGCCCTGGAACTGGGCCACGAGCGCCCCGGAGAGCGCCACGAGCCCGTTGGAGAGCGCGAGGCCGAGCAGCTTCTGGTTGTCCGTGTTGACCCCGAAGGAGCGGATCATGTCCGGGTTGTCCCCGGTGGCCCGCATCGCAAGCCCCACGTCCGTGTGCAGGAACCAGATCACCACCAGCAGGATCACGACGGCGGTGGCCAGCAGGATCCCCACGCTCACCCACGTACCGGTCAGGCCGGCGTCGCGTAGCGGCGTGAACAGGGTGGTCTCCCGCAGCAGCGGCAGATTCGCCTTGCCCATGATGCGCAGGTTGATCGAGTACAGCCCGATCTGCGTCAGGATGCCGGCGAGCAGCCCGTTGATGTTGCCCTTGGTGTGCAGCAGGCCGGTGACGAGGCCGGCGATCATCCCCGAGAAGAACGCGAGAGTCGTCGCCAGCAGCGGGTGCACCCCGTTGATGATCCCGACCGCGGCCACCGCAGCCCCCGTCGTGAAGCTGCCGTCCACGGTCAGGTCCGGGAAGTCGAGGATGCGGAACGTCAGGTACACCCCGATGGCCATGACCGCGTAGATCAGGCCCAGCTCGACGGCGGTGATCATGCGGGTCCTCCGATCCAGGGAAGGGAAAGGGCGCGGGGCTGCCCGTCATGGGCAGCCCCGCGGCCGGGTCACTCGGTGATGTTCGCCGGATCGGCCTCGGCGAGGAGGTCCTCCGGGATGGTGACGCCCATGCGCTCGGCGGCCGCCAGGTTGAGGTAGAGCTGCAGTTCGGACTGCGTCTCCACGGGCATGCTGGCCGGGTCGGCCTCACCGCGCAGGATCCTGACCGCCATCTCGCCGGTCTGGTAGCCGAGCTGGTAGTAGTCGATGCCGTAGGTGGCCACGGTGCCGCGCGCCACGGAGTCGCCCTCGGCGGCGATGGCGAGGATCTGCTTGTCCTCGGCCACCTGGATGACGGACTCCAGCGCGGAGACCACCGTGTTGTCCGTGGGCACGTAGAACGCGTCGACGTCGAGGGACTCGGCGGCCTGCTGGACCTCGGCCGAGGTGCTGATCGCGGCCTCCACGATCTCGAGGCCGAGCTCGGCGGCGGCGTCCTTCGCCCAGTCCACCTGGACCTGGGAGTTGACCTCGCCGGAGGAGTACACGATGCCCACGGTGGTGGCGTCCGGGTTGAGGCGCTTGACCAGCTCGAGCTGCTCCATCACCGGGTTGGCGTCGGAGGTGCCGCTCGCGTTGCCGCCCGGGGCCTCCATGCTGTCCACGAGGTCAGCGGACACCGGGTCGGTGACGGCGGTGAACAGGATCGGGACGTCGGTGACGGCCTGGACCACGGACTGCGCCGTCGGGGTCGCGATCGCGAGGATCAGGTCGAGGTCCGCGGAGGCGAAGGTGCCCGCGATCGACGCCGCCGTGGACTGGTCGCCCTGGGCGTTCTGCTCGTCGTAGGTGACGTCGTAGCCCGCGTCGGCGAGGGCGTCCTTGAACCCCTGCGCGGAGGCGTCGAGGGACGGGTGGGCGACGATCTGGGTGATGCCGATCGAGACGGCCTCGCCCTCGGCGGCGGCGCTGGTGTCGCCGCCCGCGGGCGTGGTCTCGTCCTCGGTGGTGGTCCCGCCGCCGCACGCGGTGGCGAGGAGGGCGGTGGCCAGCGCGAGCGCGGCCATCCTGGTGGTCTGGAGGAGTCTCACGGGGATTCCTTTCACGAACGGGCGGGGCGCGCGAGGGCAGGTGCTCCGCCGGGTCTCGGTCCAGCCTGGCTGGCCGTATCGGGACCGATGCTATAGAGAGCTGTCCACCCCTTGGTCCGCCGTCCCAACTGGCAGACGTCAGTCCGACGACGCCGCCTCCACCAACCGCGCCAGTGCGGCGCGCCAGTGGCCCCGCCATCGCTCGAGCTCCCCGAAGCTCGGCAGCCTGGAGTGCTGTACCGAGACGCGAACCTTGTCCTCGTCCAGCCAGTCCAGCCAGAGCGTCACCCGCGTACCGTCCGGCCCGTCCAGCCGGACGGACCTGTCCTCGCTGGTCCCGGCCACGGGCAGGGCGACGCCGGCCCACGCCTCGCGCGCGCCGTCGTCGGCGAGGTGGGGCCACAGGCGGGCGCGGGTGGTGCGCAGGGTCTTGGAGGCGTTCGCCTCGAACGTGCCGTCCGGGCGCTGCCCGGGGAGGCGGAGGCCGCGCTCCTGCTCGTAGGCCACCGTGAGGCTCTGCGCCCACCACCCGGAGACGCCGTGCCCGGCGAGGAACTCGGCGATGCGGGGGTGGGGCCAGTCTCGGGCGCCGGCCTCGTCGAGGAGGGCGAACCAGTGGTCGCGGCCCTCGCCGGTGGCGCCGCGGACGCGCTCGTCGCTGACGGTCTGGAGGTTGCGTCGCACCATTCCCCACTCCTACGCCACGCCGGGGGAGGGCGCAAGCGGGGCCCTTGGTTTGTCGGCCGTGCGGGCGTCCCGCCGGTGGATCGGGTGTCTCCGGCCTGCGGGCCGGGCGGACCATCGCGTCGCGCGTCCGGCGGGACCTTCGTAAGCTTGGAGTCATCCAAACTCGCAGGAGGAACTGATGAGCAAGATGTCATTCGTGGTCGGCGCAGGGATCGGGTACGTGCTCGGGACACGCGCGGGCCGGGGTCAGTACGAGAAGATCAAGAAGGCCTCCACGTCGGCGTGGCAGTCCAAGCCGGTGCAGGGCATCGTGCACAAGGCAGACGAGTCCGTCGGGGACCTGGCCCGCAACCAGGGCGCGAAGCTCACCGACCAGGTGGCCTCAGTGGTGAAGGACAAGATCAACACGGTCGGCAAGAAGGACAAGCCGGAGCCGTACCCGCCGCAGGCGTACTGACGCACACCCGGGGCCCCGCAACCGATCAGGTGCGGGGCCCTTGGCGTGTCCATCGCGCAGGGGACGGCGCCGGGGCCGATCCGACGGGATGCGCGCACCGAGGAGGCACGGCGGGAGCGACGCGCGAGAAAAAGGCACCGCGGGAGGGAGAAGGCACGGCGGGAGCGACGCCGTCGGCGCCCCCACCGTGCGACCAGGGAGGTCGGATCAACCCTCGATCGCGGTGACCTCCACAAGCACGTTGCCCTGCAGGGCCTTGGAGTACGGACAGATCTGGTGCGCGCGGTCCGCGAGGTCCTGGGTGGTGGCCACGTCCTGGCCCGGGACCGCCACCTCCACGAGAACGGAGAAGGCGGAGGACTCGCCGTGGGGGCCCAGCCGGATCGTGGTGGTCACGGTGGACCCGGAGCAGTCCAGTCCCACCGAGTGGGCCACGTGGGAGAGCGCGTCGTTGAAGCAGGCGGAGTAGGCGGCGGCGAACAGTTCCTCCGCGGTGGTGCCGGTCCCGCTGTCGTCCCGTGGGTCCACGAGGATCACGTCGAGCGAACCGTCGGCGGAGACCGCATGACCTGCGCGTCCACCCGTCGAGGTGACCCGCGCGGTGTACGCGATCTTCTCGGGGACATCCATGCGTCCCACGATTGCACAGGGAGTCGGATGTCACCAGCCCTGCCGGAGACGGGGTGGGGCTGGCGGCAGCCCGGTGCGCCCGTCGCGAACACTGACCTGGCTGCGGTACGACGACGGTGCCCGCCCACGCATCCACGTGGGCAGGCGCCGTCGGCCGAGGGTCAGGCAGGCCCGGAGGCCAGCCGGGAACCGATCAGTGCGAGGACGGGGTGGTCTCGATCTCGCTCCGGTCGCCCGACCACAGCGTGTGGAACACGCCCTCCTTGTCCACGCGCTTGTAGGTGTGCGCACCGAAGAAGTCGCGCTGCCCCTGGATCAGGGCGGCGGGGAGGCGCTCGGCGCGCAGGCCGTCGAAGTAGGACAGGGAGGAGCCGAACGCCGGAAGCGGGATCCCCGCCTGGGCGCCCATGACCACCACGCGGCGCCACGCGGGCACGCACGCGTTGATCTTGGAGGCGAAGGCCTCGTCCGCCATCAGCAGTGGGAGGGACTCGTTCCGGGCGTAGGCGTCGGTGATGTCGTTCAGGAAGCCGGCGCGGATGATGCAGCCACCACGCCAGATCTTCGCGAGCCCACCGAGGTCGATCTCCCAGCCGTACTCCTTGCCCGCGGCCTCGATCTGCACGAAGCCCTGCGAGTACGCCACGATCTTCGAGGCGTACAGCGCCTGGCGCACGTCCTCGACGAACGCCTCGCGCTCCTCGATGGACAGCTCCGCCGCGTGGCCCTCGAGCGGCCCGGACGCCGCACGCTGCTCCACGCCGGAGGACAGGGCGCGGGCGAACACGGCCTCGGTGATGCCGGTGAGCGGCACGCCGAGCTCCAGGGCGTTTTGGGCGGTCCAGGTGCCGGTGCCCTTCTGGCCGGCGCGGTCCACGATGACGTCCACGAGCGGCCTGCCGGTCTCGGCGTCCACCTGCTTCAGCACCTCGGCGGTGATCTCGATCAGGTAGGAGTTGAGGTCCGTCTCGTTCCACTGCTTGAAGATCTCGGAGATCTCCTGCGGGGTGGCGCCCAGGCCCTTGCGGAGCAGGTCGTACGCCTCGGCGATGAGCTGCATGTCCGCGTACTCGATGCCGTTGTGCACCATCTTCACGTAGTGGCCGGCGCCGTCG